>CAZSJB010000114.1:0-4297 GCA_964606625.1 uncultured Tepidisphaeraceae bacterium
CTCAGTGAACAACAGCAGAAGGAGATTCGCGCTCAAATCCAGGCCAAGACCGATGAGTTGAACGCCCTACAGGCTGCTGCCCGCGAGGCCCATGCCACGTTCCTCAACCGCAGCATGCACCTGGCAGCCCTGGAGAGCGGCATTGCGGCTGCTGTTTCTTCCGCCTCCAAGCGGGATGAAATCGCGCGCGAGCTTGCCAGTGCGCAGGTGCGCCGTGATCAACTGGCTGCCCGCAAGAAAGAAATGGATGAAGCGCTGGCTGCCGTCATCTTCCCCGTTGAACCGATGCCGGCAGCCGAATACGTCCAGATTTCACACATTCGCGACGAGCGGCCCCTGTATGCTCTCATCTCCGTCGGCGGCATCGCCCTTGTCTTTGGCATTCTCATGCTCACCGCCCACCACACGCACACGCGCTCCAACGTCACCCAGCGCGTGACCGAGATCGAACCGCCGCTGTTCCCCTCGCGGGAAACCATCGGCGATGGCACGCTCGCCCCGCCGCACAACACCGATCAGGTCGAAACCTCTCCAACCGCCTAGCACCGGTCCGGAACCCCACCGCCAGCCGGCTTGTCAACCCAGGAGAGTCCAAGTCATCCGCTGCGCGAGGCGATCGCCTCAATGATCCCCTCAGCCAGCGTGGCGGGATCTTCGTCTCCCCTCAACCACGCCACTCCTGCGAAGCGACGAAACCATTTCATCTGCCGCCGTGCCAGTTGCCGGGTGCTGATCTTGATCCGCTCGATCGCATCCTCCAGCGAAATCGCACCCCGCAGATGTTGAATCAGTTCCGTGTAGCCGGTGGCCTCGCCGGCCGTCTTTGACAACTCGCCGTACTTCTCCAACAGCCCCTTCACCTCATCCACCCAACCGGCAGCAATCATCTGCTTCGCCCGGGCATTAATCCGCCGATTGAGCACCTCCCGATCCCAGTCCAGCCCAAACCAGCTTGCCGCATAGCGCCGCTTACCCCCCGCCCATTCTCTCTGCACGGATGAAATCGGTTTGCCTGTCAGTTCATAGACTTCCAGGGCGCGTATCAGCCGCTTGGTGTCATTCACGTGAATCCGCGCCGCCGAAACGGGATCAATCTCCGCAAGCCGCGCATGCAGCTGTTCGTTGGGCTGGGCGGATAATCGCGCCCGAACGGCCGGATCCGCTCCTGGCCCCTCAAACAGCCCTTCAAACAGGGCCTTGTAGTAAAGCGGCGTTCCCCCCGTGGCGATCAGCGGCACACCCCGCTGCTTTGCATCTGCAATGATCGCGTCCGCATGCTCGACGAACCGCGCCACAGCGAACCCTTCATTGGGCTCAACAACATCGATCAGATGATGCCGCACCCGGCGCTGTTCCTCTGGGGTGGGCTTGGCGGTCCCAATATCCATCCCGCGATATACCTGCATCGAATCGACGCTGAGAATCTCCGCGCCCACCCGTTCGGCAAGCTCGAGGGCCACAGCACTCTTCCCTGAGGCGGTCGCACCGATCAGCGCGATGATTTGAAATGCATTATCCATGAAATCAATCTATTGATTCTGCCGGAAACCTGCCGGAGCAGAGGGCTTTTCCTGTCACTTAGACAAAACCTGTCAAATTTGCAGTCCCCTCGCGACAGCCTCTCCACAATACCGACATAAATACCTATTAAATAATCACTTACATGCGCACGCAGCTGGCATGGGCTTTGCGAATGGTCAGGTGCGGGATCAGTTCCCGCCCAACAGTTTGAGCTTATTCGCATAGGGATTTGAAGACAAAGGAGGTCGATTATGGCACTGCCGACACGCGTAACTCGTAGTTTTGATCCATTTGAGCTGGCACAGCGCGAGTTTGACTCCATGCTCAGCCGTTTCTTTGGTCCGCGCGCCCTCGAGGGTGACCACAACAACCTTGCGCCTTACGCGGTAGATGTTCGCGAGGATGCCGACCACATCTACGTTGAAGCTGAGCTTCCTGGGTTCCGCAAGGAAGATGTGGAAATCACGCTCGAGAACCAGACGCTGACCATCCGTGCTGAGCGGAAGGAAGAGCACAAGGAAGGCGATGACAAGAAGGGCGAAATGCTGCTGCATGAACGCCGCTACACGCGGTTCCAGCGGAGCTTCACCCTTCCGCCGACCGTTGACGAAAGTCAGTGCGACGCCAAGCTTGCCGATGGTGTGCTCACCATCACGCTCAACAAGCGTGAGGAGAGCAAACCGCGGAAGATTACGGTCCAGTAATCCTCCAGCGGCAAACGACAAAAAGCCCGTGGAAATCCACGGGCTTTTTTATTGCACTTCACCTCTCAGCGAGCCTGTGAGTCTGTCCGCTGGAGGTTCTTCCGCATGATGGCTGCATTGCGCTGAAGGACCGGCAGTTTGACGCGTTTCATGGCGCTGCCCTTGAGTTCGCGTCGGTAGTCTTCCGGCTGCCACGCAAGCACTTCATCCACATCCAGCGTGCCGGTTTTGAATCTGGGCTGAACCAGCGGATCGGTCGCGACGATTGCCTTCGAGTTCCAGGGGCAGACATCCTGGCAGATGTCACAGCCGTAGATCCACTCGCCAATCGGGCCATGAAACTCCGCCGGGATGTCTTCACGATGTTCGATGGTGAGATAGGAAATGCACTTGCGCGCATCAAGCTGGTACGGGGCGGTGATGGCGCCGGTCGGACAGGCATCGATGCATCGCGTGCAGGTGCCGCAGCGGTCAACGGCGGGATTGTCGGCTGGCAGATCCAGCGTCGTGATGATCTCTCCCAGCAGCAGCCAGCTTCCAATCTGTTCATTGATCGTGCAGGTGTTCTTCCCCTGCCAGCCGACCCCCGCCCGAGCTGCCAGCTCCTTTTCCATCACGGGTGCCGTATCGACGCACGCCCGCGTCACTGCGTCAGGGCATTGCTCCCGGATCCAGTCACACAGCACATGAAGCCGCTTCTTGATGATCTCGTGATAGTCATCTCCCAGGGCATAGCGAGCGACCCGGCCGTGTCGCGATCGCTGGTCGGCTGGAACTTCCTCCAGTGGCACATAGTAGTTCATCGCCACGCAGATCACGCTGCGGGCGCCGGGCACATACACCCCCGGATCGGTTCGCTCTTCAAATCGATTCGCCATCCAGCGCATCGTTCCATGCTGGCCCTCATCAAGCCACCGTCGCAGGTAATCTCGATATCGCGACGGCTCAGCCTGCGCAATCCCCACCAGCACAAACCCTGCATCGCGCGCACGCTGCTTGATCGCGCCCGCCAGCGCGTGGCGATCGGTCGAGATTGACGCATTGGACGGCATCGAATCGTTCAAATGAAACCCGCCTGCCGCAGCAGACCCTACAGAAACTGCACCTGTCGCGCCCGCACCTTGGCCAGTTCGGTTTCCAGGTCCAGCTTGGCTAGCCCGGTATTCAGCGCATTGGTGCCCAACGTGTTCAACCGATGGACCAAATCATTAATCTGCCGCACCAGCTTCGCCGCCTCACCCTCATCCGTCGCCCGCTCGAGGCGCTCGGTGAGATGATCCACCGCCTTGCGCCACTTCACCTCATGCGGCGTGACCTCCGCCTGCCGGAGCAACCGAATCGCCCACCAAGTCATCCGCGCATTCTCATCGGCTGGGATCGGCTCAAGCTCCAGGGGAGCCCCGGCGCCGGGAAGGTTGTCAAACTTTCCTTCCTCCATAGCTTCCTCGATCCGCCGATCAGCCAGCCGTCGAAATATTCCATCAAAGTCGATGTCTTTAAACGCCATAGGTCAATGATACGCGGATTCGTCAACGGGGCTTACCCGGCAAGCAGGGATTGGGCCAAAAGACGCGATTTACTGGAGGGGATAGCGGAAGCGTCACGTCATCGGCTGGACAGTCCAGCGGACTTCCCACTGGATCTTGCCGGAGGCGGAAACCACGCCGGCGGATTTGTCTTCGATAGCGTGATCGATCTGGTTGGAGCGCCCGCTGGTCGGCTGAACGGCGATATGACGCTGCCGCTCCCATGCACCGGTATTGATCCAGATGCCCCAGAAAGCACTAACGTCCTGGCTGGTGTAGCTGATGCTGACCTGCCGGTTTCGCTGAGGATAACGCACGATGACCGGCGCGGCGATCGGATCGACGCTGAAGCATTTATATTTCTGCCCTTGAGGCAGCGTGTCATACCGGGACAGATCCAGTTCGTCCCATCGCGGCCAATTGAATGGGTCGGGAGTGCTGCCCTGCCTGTGCGGGCGGATGAGCATCGCCCGCTCACCGCCCAGGTCGATCTGCGGACCGCCTGTGACGTTCATCAAGGCATGCAATGCCCAGACAAACCGGAAC
>CAZSJB010000114.1:4307-8131 GCA_964606625.1 uncultured Tepidisphaeraceae bacterium
GGTTGACCAGTGTATATTCGGCAATCAGGGACGGGCCCTCCAGCGTTACCTTGCGCGTCAGGCAATACCCAAAGCGCAGTCCATGCCAGACCGTCGTCATGCCGTTCTGTGTGGGCACCGCCTGGGTAGGAATTCCCCACAGCTCACCATGGTCCGGCACGGCTATGCCGTCATACGGATGCCCCACATACTTGGACGGCGCAACCGCCGGGAAACATTCATCCCACCCCTGGTACCAGCTATTAGCGTACGGAATGTCATACTGAGCGCTTTGGGGCAGTTCGGCAGGATAGGTAAACAGCAGTTCGAACTGGTCGGATTTGTCAACCAAAGAGGAAATCTTACCGCCAATGGTCGGCCAGACTTCCATCTTCAGGGCATCGTTTTCAATCGTGACCGGTAATGACATTGGCAACACCCACTTCAATCACTATACCCGCAAGCCCCCAATCCGCGAATCACCTTTCATCGCAGATACCTGGAAAACCCAAGCTCAGCACAGCCGGCGGATGCCAGATCAACCTGCTGCGGACATGGGGTGCGACGGTGGGATTGCCCCTGCCCATGAAGGTGCCTACCATGCTCCGCTCAACAGGATAAGGAATCCGTGACCCAAACTACTGCTCCGACTGACCTATCGTTGCGCAGCCTCACCGCCCCCGGTCTCCAGGCAGTGCGGTGCTATTGGCGGCCGTTTGTGCTGTTGCAGACCATGGCGCTGCTGCTGGTGGTCGGCTATTACAACGCCGAAACCGTGCGAGCGGCCTGTGCGTGGCTGGCTGACTTGAAAGCTACAGGCGGACTGCTGTACAGCGCTATCGCCGTATCGATCGCCGGCGCGCTGCTTCCTGAAGTGGCCAAGGTACTGGTCCTGGGTGAACGGCGTTTCGACGCAGCCCGCTGGAGTGCCATCGGCTTTGCTGTGCTGGCGTTCGCCGGAAGCGGCATCATCACCGATTTGCAGTACCGGTTGTTCGGGCTGATCATCGGAACGGGCACGGACGCCTATACCGTCGCGCGCAAAGTCCTGGTAGATCAGTTCATCACCACGCCGATCTATGGCGTGTCGTATTGGGCGGTGGTGTATGGCTGGCGTGCCAACGGCTACAATATCCGCAAGACCCTTCGGGAGATCACCCCGCGCTGGTACGCGCTGCGGGTCGTTCCGCTGCTGATCCACTGCTGGTGCTTCTGGATCCCGATGACGGCGCTGATCTACTCGTTGCCCGCCACGTTACAGTTGTCGCTGTTTTCGCTGGCAACGGCTGCCTGGAGCCTGGTCATGATCTTCGTGGCCACCCGCCCGAAGGAAGACACCTGCTCTGCAAGCGAGGAGCCCGCGCCCCTTTGAGAGATGATCCATCTCCCCAATCCGTCGCTACCGGTGCAGCCGGCGCGATGCCGAGGATCGCCCACCCCAACTCGGGTAAAGGCCGCAATATTCGAGCAATCCTCTGCTTTAAACGTCACGTTCCTGCCCTGCCACCGGGATTTGAAGGGGACTGTAAATGACACCTAAGCGGCAGTTTGACGAATGCAGGCACGGGCGGATAATTGGTTTCGGCGATGAACCTTCTGCAACTGGTCCTCAAGCAAATGCGACAGCGGACGCTGTCGAGCTGCCTGACAATCGTGTCGGTGATGCTGGGGGTCGCATTGGCGATCGCGATCCTGGTGGTTCAGCGCGAAAGCCAGTCCGTCCTGGCGCAAAGCGATTTTGGCTATGAGCTGGTGATTGGGCCCAAGGGTTCGGGCCTGCAGTTGGTGCTCAACAGCGTTTACCACATCGATCAAAGCCCCGGAAACATCCCTTATTCGATTTACGAGCAGTTGACCGGGGAGGGTGAACTGGCGCGGTATGCGCGGCTGGCGGTGCCGATCGCCGTGGGGGACAACTACCGAGGATATCGCATCGTCGGCACGTTGCCGAGTATGTTCGGGTTCGATGATGAGGGCAATCCACTGGAAGGATATGACGAAGCGGGTCGGCTGTTGCCCGACTACCTGCCGGCACGCACCCCATTCAACCAGCGGCCGGAAGATGCCCGTATCGCCGCCCCCGCGCTTGAATACCGCGACGGCCGCAAGTTCCACCTGGCGGACGGTCGTATGTTCCATGCCGACAGGTTCGAAGCCGTCATCGGATCCCAAGTCGCAGCCGCAACTGGCTTGACCATCGGCAGCACCTTCAAGGCCACCCACGATCTGACCCCCAGTGAAACCTCCCATGAGCACGACGAGCACTGGACCGTCGTCGGGATTCTCGAACCCACCGGCACAGCCAACGATCGCCTGCTGTTCATCCCACTGAAGACCTTCTATGCCATCGGCGGGCACGCCGAGGCTCTGGAAAGCATTGCAGCCGTTCGCGGCGAAGCCGCCCCCGCCACCCAGCCCCATCACGATCACGGCACCTACACCCTCCGCGAAGACGGGACCATCGATCTGCACCTTCCCAAGGATCGGTGGCAGATTTCTGCCATTCTGGTCGATTCCGGCAGTGCATTTTTCATGTCCCACATCATGTACGTCATCAACAACCGCGATGAGGCGATGGCGGTCAACCCCGCCACGCAGATGCGCGATTTCTTTGACAACTTTATCAATACCGGCTCGCTGGCGCTGATGGTTATCAGTGTGCTGGTGACGATCGTGGCGGCGGTGTCGATCCTGGTGAGCATCTACAACTCGATCTCGGCGCGTATGCGGGATATCGCGATCCTGCGGGCGCTGGGCGCAACGCGCGGGCGGATCGTTGCCATCATCACCACGGAGGCTGCGCTCATCGGCATCCTCGGCGGGATTCTGGGGCTGATCGTCGGCCACCTCATCGCAGCCGGCGGGTCGGCCTATCTGCGGCGGCTCATGGGGGCGGGCTTCGCCTGGCACACGATCGCCTGGCCGGAACTGGCATTCCTGGGCGGAGTCGTCATCATTGCCTTCCTCGCCGGCCTGGTCCCCGCCCTGAAGGCGTACCAGGTGACTGTGGCGGATAATCTGGTTCAATCGTGAATCTGCAGCGTAGGTCAGCCATCCGCGGTCGGCAGTCTGCAGAACGCCTTTGCCTGGCTGCCCCCAGACTGCTGGCTACAGACTATTCGGAACAATCAATATGCCTTTTCCTACCATTCGAGATTTCATCGATCACCTGGACCGTCAGGGCGAACTACGGCGCATCCGAGCCGAGGTGAATCCTGAACTGGAGCTGGCGGAGGTGGCAGATCGGGTGATGAAATCACCCGCCAACCACCTGAGTGAAGAACGGGACAAATCTCCGGCTGCTCGGCTGGGCGGTCAGGCCCTGTTATTTGAGAACGTCAAAGGCTCGGACATCCCCGTCGCCATCAACCTGTTCGGATCGTACTGGCGCATCAACCAGGCGCTGGGATCGGAGAATCTCGAAGCCCTGGCAGATCGCGTGGGGGCACTGGTCAAACCTGAGATTCCGTCCGGATTCGTCGATAAACTCAAGCGCCTGCCCGACCTGATCAAGATGGGCTCCTATCCCCCCAAGGTCATTCGCGGCAGCGGGATCTGCCAGCAGGTCGTGCTCGAGGGCGATCACGCGGATCTGACGCGCCTGCCGATCATCCAATGCTGGCCGCTGGACGGAAATCTCGATTCCGGCCAGGTCCTCGAGCCGGACCAGATGCAGTTCGTCACCGAGCGCGGCACGGGGCGCTACGTCACGCTCGCGGGTATCTATACGAAGAACCCCGAAACCGGCGACCGCAACGTCGGCATGTACCGCGTGCAGCAGTTCGGCCCCCGCAAAGCCGCCATGCACTGGCACATGCACCACGACGGCGCCCGCCATTTCCGCA
>CAZSJB010000115.1:0-8129 GCA_964606625.1 uncultured Tepidisphaeraceae bacterium
GGCAAAGCGCGGGTAGTCGCCTACGCAGGGCAGGGGATTGACGTCTGGGAGCTGGGGCGGGCGGGGTCGGGGATGGCAGGAGAGCTTCAGGCTGCCCGGCAGGCCAACCGGACCCTGGAAACTGTGGAGGGGAGGTACAAGATCATTTCGCCGGGCAAGCTTCAGATCGAAGTGCCCGGTCGGGGCAGCCGAATCCTCACCTACAACGCCGAAGCCGGCACTCTCCAAAGTCCCGGCCGCAATTACCTCAGCCGCAACTGAGTTTCCGTCTGGGTATCGCACAATTCATCCTCTGTCCCCGCGCTTCGCCAAGTGAAGACGCTGAACGGGGATTGTTTATTCTGCTTGATCGAAACTATTTGTTTGTATATAGTTAGGAATGTTCTGCCTGCGGTGGCATTCGCTGCCGGTGAAGAGAAATGGCTTTTGTGAAGGCAATCCTGTCTGGAGTAAGGGGATGGAAAACGAACCCAACGCAGGGAGATCGATCAGGGGTTAGTCGCCGCGTTGGTGCCTGCGACGTTCCCGCTCCTGCTCAAGCAGCCGCTGGCGAAAATCCCAATCATCATAGCGCTCGAACTTGAGGGGCTTGTCTTCCTCGGATTGCCCTTCGTGCTTGGTCAGCCCGGCATTGGTGCGAATGCGCCCGTCGATCCGGGCGACCTTGTCAATATAGAGGCGGCCGCCGTTGTTGGTGATGTTGCCGCCGACGTGGCCGCTGATGATGACCTTGGTCTTCTCAGCGAGGGTGACATTGCCGCTGACGTTGCCGAAGACATGCACCCGTCCTCCGGGTTCGACAATCAGGTCGCCGTAGATCGACCCGCGATTGTAGAACTTGCCGCCTTCGATGACGGTGACATTTCCGCCCACCGCGCCCCAGAGCGTAAACGGCTCGTAGATGACGAAGTCGCCGCCGATACTGCCACGTTCCTCACGCATTGCGTCCTCGCTTATTGCGTGTCGTGTTCGCCGGTCAGGTCTGCATCCATGTCGGCTTCGCCCAGAGCAAGACGCAGGCCACGGTTGCTCTTGGCCTGGATCATCAGCAGCAGGATAAGAGCCACCAGAGGAAATACCACGAACCGTGCCCACTTGAGCACCTGTTCCTGCAATGCGGCTGTTTCATGGAAGCGCGCATGCTCGGCAATTTCAACCCAGCTCATGAGCACTCCGGGAATCCGGAAGCTTGCTCCAGCCAGGTCCGGGTAGTTCAAGAAGGCCTGCCACGGGAACAGCAGCACCGCCAGCACGACACACCAGACAAACGCCGAGGTGACTCGGCTGACGCCGATCAGCCGGCCGATCAGCATGATCAGCAGCAGCACCACCAGTACCACCGCCAGCACCAGCACTGCTCCCATGCCGATGAAGGTAGTTCCTCCAATGACCCATTCCATCACGCGCGACCAGAAGCTCCGCTCGCTGGGAGCTTTGGCCTGGTCGCCTCCCGCAACCACCTCGACATCAATCGGAGCGGTGGTGGGGGCTGCGCCTTCGGGCGTGACATCCACCTGGATCGTTGCCGCGGAAGAGGCCGAGTGGGTGGACAGATGCTCAGGACCAAAGGCCACCGTGAAAAAGATGGCCAGTTGGGCCAGCAGAATCAGCAGCAGGATGACGAACAACCAATTCTTTGCACGACGCAGAGTGATCATGGCGTCGGCGTAATCAGCGGCGGTTGCGATGGTGTTTTGTGTCATAGCCTTCCCTTTGCGCAGTCAGTTGATCGTAAGATAGTTAACCCAAAACGGATTTGGTAGCAAACGGGAAATGCTTAACACGCAGGCGGGATGAAACCTGGTGCACACCACAGGGGAAATCCCATGGAGAGTGGAAACAATTAAAGGGGCGGATGACCATCCGCCCCTTTAACGAGGTTTGTTATCCAGCAGCTTGGTATCCGTGTTGCCGCGTTTACAGCGGGGAGCATTCCGGAAGGCAGTTCATCGGTTACTTGATGAGCTGCGACCGGAAAGCGGTGGTGGGGAAGTACTGGCCGATTCCGGCAGCAGACTGAGGAACATCCCGGAAGATGACCCGGTCGGCTGGGATTTTCAGCCGGTGCTGAAGGGTCGCAAGAAGCTGGTTGAGGCTTTGAATCTGGGTGTTGGTGGGCAGTGCCCGGTCGAAATTTCCGACCAACGCAATGCTGATGCAGGCCGGATCGATATACCCGGCGCCGGGGGGGGGCGTAGCGGGGAGTTGCTGCATCCAGCGGGTGCCCATCTGGATTTCGCCATCCAGGGCTCCACGACCGTTGCCGATCACGAAGTGATCGCCCATACCGGCTTCGCTGTTGGCGAGGGTGTGGGCATTTCCTTCGGGGGTGAGGGTGTGGTGCACGTAGATGTACTGCCATCGGTTGGCAGTTGTGGGCACTTGGGTGTTGAAGATGACTTCCAACGAGCTGGCCGGTTCGACGGCATAGAGCGGGCTGGCGGCTTCGGGGGTCATGGGAGGCCGCGACAGGGCCAGCAGCAGAGCGCTGGTTCCGGTCATGAACATGACCAGTGTTACAAAGACCACAAATGGCCGGCGATTGGCTGGCGTGGAGTTGCCCGATGACGTCCTTGTCTGGTTCGAGCGTGTCCTTGATGTACGGCGTTGCTTACTCACGTGCTTCCCTGCCATCAGGAGTGTTTGACGATCTCTGCGGAGCGGATGGTCCGATAATACATTCGCTCCCTTTCCAGTTAAATCATCGGCTGTTGGATTAAGACAGCTTTCGCATTTTCCTGGAGGATCGGGGCATTGTCGGTGAGCTTCCCCACACCGCAAGCGTTATAAACCCGATGATCGCGCAAACTCGCGCAGTTGTCCTGCGGAAATAGCCCGAAACTGACCACCATGGGCCTCTGCCACGACAGGCAGGGGGCCGGCAAGATCCTCTGAACCAACCATGACGGTATGCACCTTTACCGTACTGTTTCCGACCGCGTTTTTCACGGTGGTGATGAACTCGTCATCCAGCAGGTATCCCTTGGCTGTGACGATCACCAGTTCATCGGGGTGGGCGGTCATGGCCTTCCGCAAGGCCGGGCGGATCTGCGACAGCCCAAAGGCATAGATATCCTCCAGGGCTTGGCGGGCTGCCGGCACCGCCTGGGGGCCGCCCGCCAGGGTTCCCGCAACCGGATAAGCCCGTTCGTTGCCATTGTCCCAGAAGACAATCTGGAAACGGCGATCTTCGCCCAGCGAGGCGATAGAGGCGTACGTGGCCTCTTTGATCTCGCCAAAGGCTTCCCGGGATCCATCGCCGCGATCCAGGACATAGATGATGGTGTTGCCTGTCAGCGGAAGATCAGCGAACCGAGGGCCGGTGATGGAGGCGTCGGCTGCGCCGGGTGTGTGGACGACGATGCGATCTCCGCCACCATTCCCGAGGAACACCCAGACCGCCATGACCACCACCAGTAGCACCGCCACCGCGGCTCCGACGACCAGGGGGATCAGCCTGGGGCGTCCGGTAGAGAGAGGGGCAGCTTCGCCATCAGCGGAAGAGGAGGTGGTTCGAGGCTGTCGCGCCTGGCGCAAGCGGCTGGAGCTCAGTCCGCTGCTGGCGATGATCTCGCCCAGCTCATCCAGCCCCGATCCGGGCGCGACATGGCGCTCATGGCTGGTGGAGCGGGATCGCGACGAGCCGCTGGTCTGCGGGACCGAGCCACTGCGGTTTTCCCGTAGGCGCGACGGTACGGTCTGGATCGTGCCGCAGTGCTGGCAACGGCAGACCCCGCCGGCAAAGGCGGCATCCATCGTGAGGGTGGTTTTGCACTTGGTACACTGGAGCGTGATCATTGGTTCTCAGCAAATAGTGACAGGCCCTCAGCCTCGGGAAAGGCGGATGGCTTACCACGATGGCCAGAGATAGTAAAACCCGCTCGGCAGCAGCGAGCGCGTACCCGGTAGATCAATCCTCAATACGTTGTCCTGAGGTGGTTGGGTCGCTGAACTTGCATAGATTGATCCACCGTACCCGTATGGCCGCCGGTACAGGATCACAGCAGGTTCCTCGATACCAGCCAACTGTCCCGCCAGTTCGATCGCATCCTCGAGAGTGCCGGTGGCATCGACCAGCCCCATTGCATGAGCCTGTTCACCGCTGAAAACCCGTCCATCCGTCGCTACGCGCAAGGTCGCTTCATCCTCGAGATGCCGACGCGACCTGACGATATCCACGAAGCGGGCGTGGTATTCGTCCACCATTTGCTGCATCACCTCGCGCTCCGGGTCGCTGAGGCGATGGAAGGGCGATCCCATGTCCTTCAAGGGACCGCTCTTGATGGCAACCGCACGCATGCCGATCTTCTGCATCGTGCCTTCGAAATCGAAGGTGTGGAAGATTACCCCGATGCTCCCCACCACGCTGGTGGGATGGGCCACGATCTGGTCGGCGCCCAAGGCGACGTAATAGCCGCCACTGGTGGCCATCTCCTGGGTGGAGGCCACAACCGGCTTGCCCGTTTCCTCGCGGAAAGCGACCACCCGCTGATAGAGGGTGTCCGAGGCGGTAACGGTCCCGCCCGGTGAGTTGATCCGCAAGACCACCGCCTTGACCCGTGGATCCTGCGCCGCCTGTTCGAGCTGTTGGACGAAGAGGCTGACTTTGTTCTCGGTCGGCTGAAGCAGTCCGCCGGACTTGGCGTTCATCAGCATCCCTTCGACCTCGATGATGGCGATCTTATCCGGGGACCAGCCACGTCCCCTGCGAACCTGCTCCTCCTTCAGGCGGTTGGTGTTCGGTACGGGTGTGATCAGGAAACTGGGCGTGCCGCAGCCAATCGATATCACCAACAACAGGAGTAGCAGTGCTATCCGCATAGGCCATCTCATGAAATGCAATGTCACAATCGCCGGAAACCAGGTCCAGCCAGCCCTCACAACTTGCCCATCATAACAATAAGCCGGGTAAAGGGGAGATTGTGAGGAGGTTTGATGTGCATCAGACCTTAAATAAATCCCTCAAATCCAGTGGGATGCACCGGACTTGAGGGATTTGTGAGCTGAAACACTCGTGGGGCCGATTTTAACCCGCCATCGCCCGCCGGCGCCGCAACGTCAGCAGACCCGCGCCCAGCCCGACCATCGACAGCGCCGCCGGCTCGGGGACGAAGCTCACCGTCAGGTCGGTGAACTCAATCGAATGGTCGCCGCTGCTGACGTGAAAGAAGACACCGAGCTCTGAGAACGTCGTGGTCAGGCCGCTGGTGTCTGTGACGGTTTGCGCAGTACCGTCATTGATGATGGAGGTCAGCCGGATGCCCTCATTGGTCAGCTCAATCGAGAAGACGCCGCTGGCGCTTCCTGTACCGGGACTGTCGAGCGTGGGCGAGTCGGTCACTGTCTGATAGGTGCCGCTGGAGAAGAGATTATTGTTGTTGCCGGTGCGCTGGCGGAAGATCGAATCGGGGGAATTCGTCGCGTTGGGTCCATACTGGGCGACGTATCCCCGGTCGTTGTTCAGCGCATCCAGCCCGGCAGTTGGGCTGTCCTGGCTGACGACCGTGCCGACGGCGTCGTACAGGCCGATTCTCAGCGCTCCTCCGGTGTCCGCGCGGAACACCGAAGCGGAACTGGGCGTGTAGGCGAACGACACCGAGACCTTGTCTCCCACGTTCTCCAGCGACACCTCCGGGAAGTTGATCACGAAGTAGTTGTAGTCGTTGGATTTGGGAACGAGAGTCAAAGAAGGGGTGTCGGAATAGGTCAGCGTGACACTTCCGCCGCCGTTGGTCACGACAAAGGTATTGGCGCCTGTGTCCGGAGCGCGTACGCCGTCTGCCAGCTCAAACAACACTGCCGCCTGCGCGTTTCCCGTAGCCAGCGCCGCCACCAACACACATCCACCTATCGCGTATTTTTGCATGATTGTCTGCCTTTCGTACTGCAAATGAGAAATGAAAAACTCCTTCGCTTGCCGGTATTCGATGGGCCTCACTTTGCCGGCACGATCTCCGCTGCATGAAGAACAGTTCTGCCGTTTTCGATCACGTTGAAGTAAAGCCGATTACCCGCGGCGTTGAAGGCTGGGTGTGGATGTGCCTGTCGCCACGATCGTGTGCCACTACCGCTGGCGGGGGCGATGTGCAGCACGTGATGCCGGCTGGCATCGGCGGGGTCGGCCAGCAGGACCGCCCATCGCCGCTCCGGCTGGACGTACTTCTCATTGAAAATGTCCGTGACGTACACGCTGCCGTCGGCGTTCATGGATCCGTGGGATCCACTGATGCCGGGCAGATTCGGGATCTCGGTGGACTGTCTTGTTTCGATATCGATGATCAACCGCTGATTCACAATGCGCCGCGAGTCGGCATGCCATGCGGGATGTCCCCATCGTGCCTGTACCACCAGAGGCTTGGCGGTTTCGAGGTCATAGACCAGCAGGCATTCGCGGTCACTGTCGGCGCCGGAGCGGAACACCCCCTTGGAGGGTGTTGCCAGTTTGAAAAAGACGCGCCGGCCGTCGGGGCTGATCTGGGGGAAGAAGATCGAAATCGGGCGATCGGCGCCCAGCCGTTTGTTAATCAGCTCCCGATGCGTCTGGGTGACCTGCTCGGCGGTGAGAACGGTCCGGATCTCACCAGTCTGGACGTTCAGCAGTTCCAGGTCGCGATATTCGCCGGGATTCCAGTGGGGGCCGTAAAGCGGTACGACATCCAGGTGCGGCTGGCCCCAGCCGAGTTGTCGGCCGGTGCACAATACCACCCGCTTAAGATCTTCAATATCAGTTCGAACAACCTGCCATTGATCCCCGACCAGCTCCATGTGGACGACCGACTTGCCGTTGCTGATCCATTGCTGGTTGGCTTGCCGGTGGCCGTCCTCAACTTCGACATCCTTCGCGAGCGTACGGACCTCGCCGCTGGTGCGGTGGACGATCACCACATCCCCGATCTGGGCATCTTCGCGCTCCGAGGTGAACAGCAGTACCCACTGCTGATCCGGGCTTTCAGGACTGACGTTAAAGTAACTGTGAAGGCTGTGCCGCGGGGCAGTCGGCAGCACCGGCGCGATGGTGACATCGCCCGTCCAGGCGTCATAAGAAGAAAACTGCATAGCCGCGATGCCGGGAATACTTTCCTGCGCTTGGGCTGAAGCGGAACCAGTGGTGATGCCCATCACCAATACCAAAAAGGCGAAGATGAACCCGCGCTGTCCCAGCATCCTCCTTGGTGGAGTGTACAACAGTATCACTCAAAAACAACAAATTTTGCATTCATCTGAGTGATATCAGATGCAGAGGGGGTAAAATGCGGAAGATGTCAGGATGAAGCGGGGGTGTTGACGCTCCGTTTCATCGCATCCACATGAGTTACCAGCATTTCTGCAATGTGCAGATCCAGGGGCGTTGTGATTTTCAGGTTGCTTTCCTCGCCTGGCACCAACCACACCGGCAAACCGCCTAATTCCAGCAGTTGCACATCGTCGGTGACCTGTTCCAGGGGAATGGAGCACCGCCGATAAGCCTCCAGCAGATCGCCACGTCGCATGATCTGGGGGGTCTGCATGCTCCATAGCTCGTGACGTGGGACCGTCTCGATTACCTTCGCGGGCAGCGGCCCGGCTGCTCGCTTGATCGTCAAGGCCACAGGCAGGGCAGGGGCAGCCGCACCGTGTTCCACGGCGGCTGCCAGCGTGCGATCAATCAGTTCCTGGGAGATCAGCGGCCTGGCTGCGTCATGCACAGCCACCCACTCGATTGACTCAGGCACCTGTTGCAGCGCATTGAGAACGGTATGCGCGCGGCTGGTGCCACCCGGGGCGTGGATGATCCGGGGATCATCCAAGGGTAGCGCCTGGCGTCCGCCCACGGCGATGCAGGCAACATCGCTACGGCGCACAAATGCCTGAAGCGTATGAGCCAGCACCGGCTGACCCGCCAGTGCTTCGTTGAGCTTGTCGCGACCAAACCGGGAGGCGCTGCCCCCGGCAGGGAGGATAACGGCGAAATCCGGCATAAGCATCAGGTGTCACGGGTTGCCGGCTGGGTCGTGTCGCCACGTCCGCGATGCCGCCCGCCCTGGGCATCGGTGCCATTGCTGATCCGCCCGAAGATCATCCTGCCGGCGTTGGTCTGTAGCGCACTGGTGACGGTAAACTCCACTTCCTGGCCTACATAGGTGAGGCCA
>CAZSJB010000116.1:0-8113 GCA_964606625.1 uncultured Tepidisphaeraceae bacterium
ATACGACACCCCGTTTGGCAGGCTGATCTCACCGTTCCGGATCATCTCTTTCAGTGCCGCGTCGGCCTCCTTTTGCTCGAGGTTGTGCCGGCGCAGAATGCGAGCATAGACGCGAATAGTGAGGAACAGCAGCGGAACGACTACCAGTGCCACCAGTGTCAACTGCCAGTTCAACGCGAGCATGATGGCGAGCATGATGATCAGTGTCGCGCCGTTGACGATCGCGCCCGTCACGACATTGAGCACCGACTGGAAGCCGTGTGTGTCGTAGCTGAGACGATAGATGGCGTCGCCCTGCGGCTGGGCAGTGTGGTACTTGAGACTGAGCGCCTGTAGTTTCTGGAACAGCTCCGCCTGCACGCGGGCGCGGCCGTGATAGCCGATCACGATATTGAGCTGGGTCTGGGCGGTACGCAGCAGCTCGCCGCCGGCCCGGATCGCCAACATCAACAGCGTGAGAATCACGACCTGCCGAACGCCCGGTTCATCGGGAACAAATCTGAACAGCCGGTAGATGAAGTTCCCCTCAAGGTCCCCTCCCGACACGCTGGACACCAGCATCGCCAGCGGCACGGGCGCCAGTAATCCCAGGAGCACCATCGCACCGATCATCCCCAGCGACAGGATGATCTTGCCCAGGTCCTCGCGGAAGTATCGGATGGCACGCAGACAGGTATGCATGGTGTTTCAGGCTGAGGTCGGGGTTGAGGAGGTATGATCAACAGCGACATCGCTGGCGGGCGGGCGCTTATCCTTCCCACGACGTTGATGATCCGATGCATAGACCGGCTGATATCCCGCGCGCTCCGCCGCCACATCGACCAGCCCCAGCACCGGTGAGCATACCGCATGCTGGTTGATCAGGAACATCGCCCACCAGATCACGGGAATCAGCAGCGCTGGCCGAGAGAACGGCCAGAGATACAACAGCAGCAACCCCGCCAGAACCACACCGGCAACTGTGAGTGCCAGGCAGAACTTGCTCATTGTCGCATCCACGCGGACACGGGTGAGATATCCTCGGCCGTCATGATACTCGCTGGCGGTGACCAGGCGGACCTTGGTGTACCGGCTGCCGTAGATTTCGATGTCCCAGTTGTTCCAGCCGCTATCGATTCGCATCCGCCATCCGGCGGCGCGCACCTCGTTCATGATCTCCCGCAACAATGGCATGCGGTCCTGCGTATCATGCCAGTAGCACAGGGTGCAGGATTCGCGGGCATCGAGTGGAAGTGGCCTGGTTCGCTTATAGCCGCGTGCTTCACGCTTCATTACCTTGGCCCGCAAGCGACCGCTGTACCGCGCCCAGCCGCGGGTGATCGGCTGGCGAAAGTGCAGATAGGCCACCAGCGGTCGTGTCAGCCAGTGGCGATGCCGCAGCGGTGGCGCCTGGATCGCAGCCGTGATCGCCAGCACCACGGGCGTGGCAAACATCATCCCTGCCACCCAGATCAGCGGCCAGAACGCCAGGCTGAGCACTGCCACGAACCCCGCCAGCAGATGCCATTCAATACTCATCAGCATCGACGCCAACAGCGAAGTCGGCTGACGGTAGATCGTCTGGAACATCGCCGTTCCGAAGGTGCCATGGTAGATCACATCGCGCCCCACTCGCACGCCTGTGGTATCGCCGCCGTAGATCCGGCCGCGCCAGTGGCTGGCCCCGAAGACGTTGAAATGTTCGGGATGCTTGTACTTCAGCAGGGCTTCCGCCTGGCCGTATCCCCGCTGCTGTTGCAGGTAAGCACTGATGGTATTGCGGCGGTAGTGCCACACTTGGGCTGCGGGCGCAAACCCGATCGTGTAGCCATTGTGCTGGAGGCGCCAGATGAAGTCGACATCATCGCCGGCAGTGCGGAACTGCGGATCAAACGCCCCGATCTGCCGCACCGCCCAGGCATAAAAGGCCATGTTGCACCCGGGGACATGCTCGGCTTCGCGGTCATTGATCATGACATGCGTTGGCCCTCCGGGGCTGATGCCCACGCACGCGGCAATCCAGGAGCCCTCATCGGGGATGAGGTTCGGTCCGCCCACGCCAACATGCGTGCTTCGGGTAAGGGTGAGAGCAATATAGTAAAGCCAATCCTCATCGGCTTCGCAGTCACTGTCAGTGTAGACGACGATATCCCCCTTGGCTGCCTCGAGCCCGACATTGCGGGCATGGCTAAGCCCCCTGTTGTGCTCCAGCCGGATATAGCGCACCTCAGGGAACTGCCGCAGGATCTCCGGTGTGCGGTCGGTGCTGCCGTCATCGACGACGATGACCTCATATCCCCAGCGATAATTGAGTCGCCGCATCGAGCGCAAGCAGCTTTCGATTGTGGAAGCGCCGTTGTACGAGCAGATGACGACGCTGCACATCGGCAACGGATCATCCGCCAACTGTGGCACTCGTGGCAATACCTGCTCCAGAGCTGTAAAGGCGGGCTTGACCAGGCGATACCCCTGCTCGTCGGTCTGGGTACGGGTGATGCCGAACTTCCAGTCGTCAATCCGATAACCATTGACAACCCAGTCATCGGTGTAGCTGAAGATGATCGTGCCGGCGCACCCTTCATCAAACACGGCTTTCACATGCTCAACGAGGATCTCAGCCTGCTTCGGCTCATCATACTCCTGGTGCGTGTCGATGCCGTATTCGCCGATGATCAGCGGTTTGTCATCAGCGATGCTCTGCAGACGGGCGAGGTAGTTACGAAAGACCTGGTTGTCGTGCAGGTAGACATTGAAGCAGACAAAGTCGGTCAGCCGTGGCTGGAGGTATTCGGTGGTAGGGAAGCTGGCGAAGGTAGCCAGGCAATCAGGAGCTTCTGCCTTGACGATCCGAATGAGACCGTCAATGAACGCCTCCACTGCGCGGCGACCGTGATAGCGCACCAGGTCGGGTGGGATCTCGTTGGCAACACTGATAGCAAAGGTAGCTGGATGGTTGCCACAGCGGCGAGCAGCTTCGCGGACAGCGTCATGGGCGATGGCCGTGCTCTCCGGATCGCCGATGAACCGCATGTTCTTCGGCCAGGCCACGTCGATGAAGACCTTGATCCCCCCAGCCTGCGCCAGGTCCAGAAACCACTCCGGCGGCAGGTGATAAATGCGGATGACATTGGCTCCCAAGGCGCGAATCTGCTCCAGGTCGCGCCGCACCTGATCGCGCTCGGGCAAGTAGACATTCTCGCTAGATGCAGCGAAAGGGCCGTAGGTCACACCACAGATAGGGAACTTGGTGGACCCAAGGCGGAAGAACTTGCCATCGCGGCGGATGCGATCGGCTACCGGATCACTGACACGACGACGGCTGGGCAGGTCTTTTGGCGCATGTGCTGCGCGTCTGGATGGTGGATCCAGATCCGCAGCCGGGCTGCTGGTCAGGTGAGTCTGCACGCTTGTCTTTCAAACTGCGATAACACTGCGGTTCCGCCCGCTGGCGTAAAGCTGTCTCACCGTGCATTGTATCACGGTCAGCAGCCGGGGACGGCGGACGTCGGGTCCGATCCCACGGGACATCAATAGGCAATTATCTTCCGCAACAGGCGATCATCAATGCTCACCTCAGCCAGATGTTCGGCGATCATTCGCCCGGCGCCGCCCTTACCGTAGACATTGCGACCCCGCCAACGGATCGGATTGCCGTTGCTCCACACCGCCCGGACAGCCTGTTCAATGGCCCCGGGATCATGCTCCACATGCTGGACATTGCCGCTTCGCTGGCGACCGAGTTGACGTGGGCCGATGTCGATCACCGGAGTGCCAAAGCTGGCAGCTTCGATGATCCCGCTGGAACTGTTGCCCACCATGACGGCGGCCTCGCGCATCAACCCCAGGAACAGCGACCGCTGCACATCCTTGTGAACAATGACCCGCTTATCACGCACCGCCTGCCAGGCGTCGATGATTCCCCGGCTGCCCGGATCATTGTTGGGATAAATGATGCAGATGCGCTCGACCCCGGCTGCCCGAATCGCCGCCAGCGTCTGCTCAGCACGGCGACGCTCGGCTGTTTCATCTGCCTCGATCGGATGGAGAACCAGCAGAGCAAACTGCTGCCGCCGAATTCCCGGAAAGTGCAACAGCAGCTGCTCATAACTGGCAGCCGCCTCGATAATGCCATCGATTCCCGGCGACCCCGCCAGCACAATGCGCCAGGGATCTTCACCGAGCTTGCGGATTCGATTCGCACTTTGACGCGTCGCTGGGAAATGCAGATGCGCAAGCTTGGTGATCGCGTGACGTAGGCTGTCATCGATCTGCCCGAGTGCCCGATCTCCCCCGTGGATATGGGCTACGGCGTTTCCAGCAATGTGGGCTGCACTGGCGGCTGCGAATGCCTCCACGCGATCCCCCACTACCAGGACCACGTGACTACGCAGGCCGGCGATCGTCTCTGCCAGTTCGGCGATGGCCAAACCGGTGGATCGGGCGACCGCCACGCGGCTGCCGCGACGCGCCGGCGGCCAGTCGACTGTCGCATCAATGCGCCATCCCGCCTCTCGCAGGGTGTCGATACTCTTACCGTGCCGCGGGTCCAGGTGCATTCCTGTTGCCACGATCTGCAACCGCAGCCGCGGGTGACCACGTACTGCTTCCAGCACACTGCGCATCAGCCCGAACTCTGCGCGCGTACCGGTGACAAAGCAGATGTTTCGCTTGGAAGTGGACATCGAAACCACAAAACAGAAGCGATTGCCTGCCACCGCCCGGTGTCAGGCGGCATCGAGCATGTCCCATCGTAAGGGTTGCCCCTTCGTCGCAGACAATCGGACACGGCGACCTACTGCCATCGGCATGGCGGCTGCGGGAATGCCTGTTCCAGGACGCTGAATCGTCAGCGCCTGCTCGTCTAGAATATCACCGGGAACCACATCGCGAGCCAGAAAGAGGCTTTGACGGCTGACCCGACGAACATCCCGGTCGATGTCGAGTATGCGTTTGGACTCCCTGCCACACATTATCTCCGCAGCGCGAACCTGTCGCACGTAGGCGTGGAACTCAGCGGGATCGGAGCTGGCTGCGTGATCCGGTCCGGATGCGGTTTTGTCGTAGGTCAGGTGACGCTCGATGATGCAGGCTCCGGCTGCCACAGCCAGCGCGCCGCTGAGAATCTCCGTGGAATGATCGGAATATCCCACCGGTACCGTACAAGCTGTCTGCAACTCTCGAATCCAGGACAGATGCAATTGGTCCACCGGCGTCGGATAACTGCTTACGCAGTGCAGCAGCGCAAAGGCTGCTCTCACTTCGCCAAGCCATCCTGCCGCCATGACAACTTCGTCCATCGTGGCTGCCCCCGTCGACACCAGCAGTGGCACGCCGATCTGCGCAGCCGCAGTCAGCAGCGGTCGATTCACCAGGTCGGGCGATGCAATCTTGATCCCCGGCAGACGCAGATGCTCGATTGTCTTCACATCCTCCAGTGAGAATGGCGTGGCCAGCGGGACCATCCCACGATTGCGGATCGCCTGAACGATCTGTGCCACCTCCAGCGGCAACAGCTCATAGCGCCGCAACATCTCAGCCGGTGTGGCATCGGCGCAGCGATCTTGTTGATAGGCAGCAAAGACCGATTCATGGCTCATCAGGCGATCGGCACTGAATAGCTGAAGCTTCACCGCATCGGCTCCGCAGGCAGCGGCGATGTCTACCAGCTCCATCGCCCGCCTCAGCGAACCATCATGATTCACGCCGATCTCTGCGATGATGAACACCGGGTGACCAGTACCAATGGTCCGTGAGTCGATCCGCAGGTTCATGCCGCCCTCACCATCATCTCCTGTCGCTCGCGCAGTACCGCCTCAGCCCAGTACAGGTCGCGCAAATGGTCAATCTCAACCGTCTCGCCCATTCCCGTTCGAATCCCACGGCGATCGACTCCAAAGAACGCATGTGGATCATCCGGATGTTCAAGTCCCCGGAGCATCGACGCTCGCGACACCGCCACGACTGCGCCATCATGCAGGAATAGCTCCTCCAGATCCTGCCGCCGATGGATGCTTCCCGCTCGCAGCGCCGTGACCTGATCTCCTTCAAGCATCGACATCCATGCCGGATGCCACTTGCCTACAGGACAGAAAGATCGCACCGAATCACAGCCCGTCACAGCCAGATGCTCAATGGCCCGGTCGATCACGCCGTCACCCCGCACCGGCACGTTGCCATACAAGACGACCAGTGCATCGGCATGGAAATCCCCTTCACCCTCGATCGTACGCATTGCATGAAGCATCGTGTCCTGCACGGAAGCATCCGATGTGGCGAGTTCAGCGGGTCGGTCAATCGTCTGAAATCCGTGGGCTTCAGCAAGGGCGCGAATACGCGGGCAATCTGTCGAGACGACGGTGCGCGTGATGCGCCGTGCTGCTCGTGCATGGTCGAACGTATACGTGATAACGGGGCGACCCCGCAGAGGGAGCAGGTGCTTGTTGGGCAGGCCTTGGCTGCCGGCGCGGGCAAGGATGACAGCAAGCGTGTTCATGAATCCTGGGAGTATTCGGAAGTAGCGTCTCGTCGAACCAACATTTATGTGTGCGCAAACTCGCGTTGCCAGAGTTCACTGGCGGATCCGGACTCAATACTGCCGATGGCATGCCGACCCAGAACATCCTGTTCGGAGGTGACGACGCGACCATCCGATAGGATCATCATCTGATCTCGCTGCTGCGGACGCCTGGAAGCACTCATATCCACAACGCCCACATCGGGAATCAGTCCGCCCCACGTCTGGGGTCCGGCGATCACTGCGCTACCCAGCAGGCGCAGCCAGTGATCGTACCACGCCTCCATCTCCGTAAAGTTGTCACGGCACTTGGTAAAGATCGGCACGACCAATGGCACCCCTGAATGAGCTGCTTGTCGTGCTTGCAGCAGTGTGGACAGGGCATTGACGGCATCAGCGAATCGATCCACCCCCATGAGCTTCGCATAGGTTGGCTGGGTCATGGCTGGCAGATGAATGGAAACGATGTCGACGCCGCAGGAAACAAGCGATTCGAGGCGATCGGCTGGAATATCCAGTAGATCGGTTTCGACGTGGATTGCGCGAATCCCGCACTGCCGGGCATATGTGATGAGATCGATGACCCGAGGATGCAACAGCGGATCACCCACTCCGCCCAGGGTCAGCCGGAGATCGTCGTGTTTCGCCAGCTCGCCAATCACTGGACGGATGGTATCCAGCGACAGATCGGGACGATCGACAGGACCGGCTTGCAGCGGCGAAAAGATCGGCACCGTCACACGACGCGACGTCAGCTCAAGGATCAGTTCACGTGGCGCCGAAGGGGGCACGGCGAGATGTTCCACCCGACGAACAATCTCCTCAGCATGGGTGTCAATCAGTTGGCCGTTGAGGTCATGCGTCGCCCGTCCCAAACGCTCCACCTGGCGATCGGAGTCAATCAGGAAGCGCCCAATGGTGCGAGCAACGCGGGTTGGCACGTCTACGCAGCCGGGACCGGCGATCGGATCGGGCATCGGCTGATCTGGCATGTAATGCAGCAGCCGGCCGACATGCAGGTGGATCTTCGCCAGGCGCTCGACCAGGCTGCGTCGCAGCAATACACCCGCCAATCCCGGAGCAGCCTGGGTGAAGGCGATCTCCACTTCCTGCTGCTCGGCTGCGTGCTGAACGATGCGATCAATCAGATCGGGATCCACCAGTGCCGCAGCCGGATCCACCAACAGTACCTCGGCCACCGCCCAGTCATCCATGATTTCTTCAATCCAGGGCGCATAAAACCCGGCATCAAATGCGCAGGTGCCAAACGGCCCGCCCCGCCACCCATCCGCCCAACGGCGCGAAGCGGTGACGGCATCCAGTGCAGGCACGGCATGACGGGTGCCGCGACAGATCAACTCCGCATCCTGATCACGGATGATCTCCATGACAGCCCGTTGCTGATCTTCCCAGCAGAGCACGACAATGTCCCCTACACCGCGTGCCTGGCGCAGCCGCGCCAGCGTCCAGCCTAGCACGGCTTCATGACGGAACCGACGTGTTGCGCTGTTAATCTCAGCCGGCTCGTGCAGCATCGACAGGACAGTCATCACGCGGTTCATGCGGCCTCCTTTGCCTGGTTGGCCAGGACCTGGTTCTGCAGACGCTCGATCACGTCAG
>CAZSJB010000117.1:0-8112 GCA_964606625.1 uncultured Tepidisphaeraceae bacterium
ACGGGTGGCTGAAGGATCTCCATCATGATGATGTGCCGGCGCAGGCTGCGAGCATCCATCTGGCCGATGGTGGTCTGCTGCACGATCGGCGTCTGGGGCGCCACGCGCTGGGAGGGCCGGGACGGCGGAACCCGCGGAACGGGGCTGGCGCGTCTTTCGGCAACCACTTGGGGTTGGCGGCGCGGAGTTGGCTGCTGACGGCGCACCGACGCAGAACGCGGCGTCTGGGGCAGCGGCGGCGGAACCGGCACGGGTGACTGGGCAGTGCGCGATGTCGGGCGCGGGGTTGAGCGTCGCTGGGAATATGGCGAGGGCTCAGCCGCGGATCGTCTCTCCTGCGTCCGGGAATGCTCCTCCTGCCCTTCCTGGCGGCGCATCATCTCGGCGATGCGCTCGCGCTTGCGCTTTTCCTGTTGCCACTTGCCCACAGCCGATGTGATGGCACTGATGATCCAGATGAGCAGGAAAATCAGCCCATAGACGATTGTGCCGATTCCATCCGAATCCTGGGCGAGCATGGTTGGGGGAATGAACATTCGCGTCTCCGTATGTGCCGCTTGGGAATACGGGCATCACACCCGTCACCGAAGCCAACAGCGCAAGCCCTGCGCCCGCGCCATCGAGATCTGCGATTACGTCTTGGGCGAACCGCCTTCCTTGGCAATGGATTCTCGCATATTCGAATCGGCCTGGACATTGCGCATGCGGTAGTAGTCCATGACGCCCAGGTTGCCATTGCGGAGCGCTTCGGCGATCGCCTTGGGGATCTCGGCTTCGGCGAGCACGACTTGTGCACGGTTTTCGGCAACCTTCGCGATGTTTTCCTGCTCGGTCGCGACAGCCATGGCGCGGCGCTTTTCGGCTTCTGCCTGGAAACGCTTCTTTTCCGATTCGGCCTGGTCGGCGATCAGCTTGGCGCCGACGTTCTCGCCGACGTCGATGTCAGCAATGTCGATCGACAGGATCTCGAACGCGGTATTGGCATCCAGCCCCTTGGCCAGCACGGCCTTGGAAATGTGGTCGGGGTTCTCCAGCACGTCCTTGTAGTCGCTGGCTGAGCCGATCGCCGTGACGATCCCCTCACCCACGCGGGCGATGATCGTTTCCTCAGTGGCGCCGCCGACCAGCCGCTTGATGTTTGTCCGCACGGTGACGCGGGCCTTCACGCGAAGCTGGATGCCGTCCTTGGCGACGGCATCGATCGTGGTACGTCCCATTGCCGGCGAGGGCACATCGATGACTTTCGGGTTCACGCTGGTGCGCACCGCATCGAGAATGTCGCGACCGGCCAGGTCGATGGCGCGGGCGTTCTCCCACGTCAGATCGATATTGGCCTTGCTGGCTGCCACCATCGCATTGACCACCCGCATCAGGTCGCCGCGTGCCAGCACGTGAGATTCCATCTCCGACTGCGGGATGTTCAACCCCGCTCGGCTGGCCTGGATGCGCGAATTGATGATCAGCGATGGGTTCACCTGTCGCAGCCGCATGCCGATCAGGTCAATGAAGCTGACATGCGCCCCGGACACCAGCGCCCGGATGTACAACCCGATGAACTGGAACAGAACCGCGAACAGTACCAGCAGAATGAGGCCTACAACGACGAGGACGCCGATGATCCAGAGACCACTGCCCTCCTGTGCCAGAAATGGATTCATAATCTTCCCTTTGTGAGTTGTTGGAGGTCCGATATCCGTTGCCTGTCGTGCAAGGCTGAGAACCACCGTTCACGCCCACCTCAGCTCACCACTCTCACAACAGGCCGGCCATTTTCAATAGCGACGACACGGACAGCCGTGCCCGCATCGATGATCCCGCGATCCGAGATGACTTCCACGCGATCGTTATCAAACTCCGCCTCACCGGCGGGGCGCAGATGCGTCACAGCCACGCCCGTCTGTCCAATGTGAACCGGTGGCGGGCGAATGACCGTCTCCTCGCCGCTGAGAATCATCCTTTTACCAATAGGCGTCTTCGGATACCACCGGATCATCAGCGCCCCGACAAACGGGCTGGCGATGACAATGCCCAGGAACACCGCCAACCCCAGCCAGCGGTCCACCATGAAGCAGAAGACCACGCCCGCCAGGATGATCAGCCCCGCCAGCACGCCCAGCACGCCACCAGTCGGCAAAAGCAATTCGCCAAACAGCAGCACCGCACCCACGATGAACAACAGAATGGCAATTGCAATCGTAGTCATGGAGAGCTGGTTTAGTCCCGCCTGATTCAGTCCTTCACTGGCCTCACCACAATCCGGCTACCGCGGATATCGCGAACAACGACCCGGGTTCCACGGGTAACATAGCCGCTATCGGTAACCACGTCGATTGTGCGCGTATCATTTGTGGTGGGGTCTTCAAACTCCACCAGCCCCCCGGGGCGCAGATCGGCAACAACGGTTCCAATCATGCCCGGCGTCGGCCAGGTTTCGGTTATCTCCACACTGCCGGGCGCCGCCCCCCCAACGGTGGCCACATCCCCGGCGGACTGCTTCAACACCAGTCCGCCCAGATATGGCAGCTTGGGCAGGTATCGGCTCAGCCACCACCACAACAGCAGCGATGCGACCAGCGCCCCGACAATGGCCAACAGCGCATCACGCACCGCATCGAGGCTGATCCCGAACCCAATCGGTAATCCCGGAAGCTTCAGTGGCGGCAGGAAGGTCATCGCCAACCCCGCCAAAACCAGCAAAATCCCCGTGATACCCGGCAGCCCGAATCCAGGCAGCACAAACAGCTCCAATGCGATCAGCCCCAGGCCCAACACCACCGCCACGACCTCATACCATTGGCCGTATCCGCTCATCAGCGGCACGACCAGCAGCACCGTCAGCGAAATACCGGCGACGGCTTCGGGCAATCCCTGGCCGGGAGAGCTGAAGGACATGTAGAGGCTGAACAGCAGCACGGTCATCAGCAGGCTGCGCACGGTCATGCTGCCCAGCCAGCCGACCATGCGTTCGCCGGTGGTTGGCGCCAGGCGATCGACGATCGTGATCCCGCGGTCGGCTGCAAACGCCTCCAGGGAAGTATACGTACCGGTGGACACCCCCACCTTCTCAGCCAGATCGGCACTGAGCATCAGCAAGGTGTCCTGGGCATCGATCGGATTGCGCTCCGGCAGAACCGGCTGCCAGACGCGCTGCGCCGGCTCGACATTTTCGACCAGTTTTTCGTAGTCACCCTGCCCGACAAATCGCCGCTCACCGGTTTGGGTGTTCTCCAGCCAATAGACGGCACGATCCATTGCCACCATCGCCTGGAGCAACAAGGGGTCATAGCCGTTGCGGATGGCACTGTCGTAGAAATCTTCCAGGACCGGGCTTTCAATCTTGGCACGGGTATGGGGATCAAGCTCCTGAACTCCGCTGGGACCGGAAGCAATCACGCCCGAATCACCGATCTGCGAATACGACTCCATCGCAATCTCATCGGCTGCGACGGAAATCATCGCGCCCGCGCTGATGGCGCGGTCCTTGACGTAGACAATGGTATACAGATCAGACTGCCGCTTGATGAAGCGGCTCATCTCCAGCGCGGTGTGTACCAGCCCGCCGTAGGTTTTGATTTCGAGGATGACGGTATCGACGCCAAGATCCCGGGCTTGCTGGACTCGCCGGACCAGCGAGCGATGCATGAAATCATCGACATCCCCATGTAGTTCGATGACAACCGCGCGATCGCCGGCGGTTCGTTTCGCCATCGGCTGGGTCGTGGCCTGCGGTGTCTCCAGCGATTTCGGCGTCTCCCCCCACACCGCAACTTCCCCCCCCATCCCGATCAGGACAATCCATCCCACCAGAATTGAGCGTATCACCCGCATGATCCCATTGTATGCGTCCGGAAGGTGTTCTGCACGATCAGGCACAGCCGCCCAACCCGCATGCAACATGTTGCAAAATTTCATGCAATAATTGACTTCGTCCCGATTTGGGGTATGTCCGATGATAGTACACCCGTACTTCTCATCACCTTTCTTCTGGAGGAATCATGAAAATCATTTCCCGCACAGCCGGCGCCTGGCCTGCGGCGCTACTGCTCAGCTTTGCCCCCGCTGCATGGGGTGCAACGATCCTGGAGGTTGACTTCGACGGCCGCACCGTCTCAGGCAATACCGCATCCAACATCACCTATATCACCAATGGTGTTGCAGACCCCGGAGACCTGTCGGCATTTAACGCCAGCAACGGCGACCCGGTTGGCCTTCGCGATACATCCTACCTGGCCAACGCGTTCGCACCGAATATCAACACCGGGAACGTCGGCCAGTGGACCGTCAGCATCCCCCTGACGCTCACGCTTCCTGAGCTCACCATCGAACAGGTCATCCTGGATGGCGTGATGTTTAATGCACAGGGTGCGAACCAGCAAGAACCGCGGTCGACGCGGATCAATGTCAGCTTCGTCGGATCCATCAGCGGCGAGATCGCCTTCCAGGAAACGGCAACCAACGATACCGGCGGCCCCCAGCCACTGCCCGGTGAGTGGATATCCCCGGTAATTTATGACTTCACCTCGGCACCCCTGGTCCTTCACAACACCGAAACCTGGCAGATGGTCATCACCACAGCCGGCAGCATCGGCGGAGGCAATCACACGGGTTTGACCCACATCGAAGTCACCGGTGTCCCCGAGCCGACCTCTCTGACGGCGCTGTCCCTCGGTGGCTTGGCATTGCTGCGCCGCCAGCGAAAAGATTTAATCGCGTAGCAACAGTTTTTACGGAACTGACGCGGGCCGTGGTAAGCACTACCACGGCCCGCGTTGTCTTCTCTGAGCTTATTACAGGGAAATCCGCAATCCGGCTGATCGAATCTCAGCAGCGGATCATGCCTCCAACTGGCCGAACGGCAGGTTCGGGTCCATCGGCTGCGGCCGCTCGTAGGGAACCGTCGGCGTAAACGCCTGGCCGGATTGGGCGGAATCAAGGAAACCCTGCATCAGATCGAGCACCGCCAGCGCCTGATCGCCATTGGCTCGGAATGGCCTGCCCGAACGAATGGCGTAGGCCATATCCGCCACGCCGACACTGCGCCCATATCCCTTGACGAACTGGTGAGGCACTTCCCGCCATTCCGGTTCATCCCAGCCGCGCACATGCACCGGCCCGTCAAACCCGTTGGGATCGGGCACGCGCAGGGTTCCGGTGGTGCCGAAGATCGTAATCGGCTGACGCCCCCCCAGCTCCGCATGCGCGGTCGCAAAGCTCTGGATCATGGTGCAGATACAGCCGTTTTCGAACTCGATCGTGCCGGCGATGTGATCGGGCGTTTCCACCGGCATGACCTTGCCGTACTTGGGTCCGGGATTGCCTTCCTTGTCTTTGTGGACAATCGTCCGCTCGGGACGGGTGATGCTGGCCATGCCCATGAGACGCTTGACCGGTCCAAGGATGTTGAGCAGGGCTGTGAGGTAATATGGCCCCATGTCGAACATCGGACCACCGCCCACCTCGTAATAAAACTCGGGATTGGGATGCCAGCTCTCGTGCCCCTTGCCCATCATGAACGCCGTGGCTGCGACGGGCTTGCCGATGGCACCCTCGTCAATCAGCTTGCGAGCGGTTTGAATCCCCGCTCCCATGAACGTATCGGGCGCACAGCCGACCAGCAGTCCCTTCTCCTTGGCAAACGCAATGACCTTCCGCCCCTCCTCGCGGTCGATCCCCAGGGGCTTTTCAGCATACGTATGCTTGCCGTTCTCCAATGCACGCATCGCGATGGGCAAATGCGCCTTGGGAATGGTCAGGTTCAGCACCAGCTCGATCGACGGATCCGCCAGCAGTTCATCGACGCTGAGCACCTTGGGCACATTGAACTCCGCCGCCCGACGCTCGGCGGCTTCGCGGTTCAGATCCGCGCAGGCCACCACTTCCACCACGGGAAAGTTCTTGGCCATGTTGAAATACTGTCCGCTGATTGCCCCACATCCGATGACCCCCATCCGCACTCGTTCCATCACGCTTGTTCCTTCCCGTGTAAAGACCAATGCCGTTTGCCGCATGGTAACGAATGGTTGCGGTGTTTGCGAGCCAGCAGTAGACCAATCCGGTCACCTTCAGACGGGCATTCCGTTCCCTATTTTTTCCATACCGCCATAGTCTCCCCGGAAACTATTCTCGCCGGCAGGCCCTTTTGAATAATCCTCATCAATTCAGTAGCCCAAAAGCTTTCCCTGCTTACCTTGACACTCCATAATGACGCCCGGATACTCGCTTTCCTTCCCCTGACCGCAGGAGCATGCGCGTGAAACACTGGGTATTGGTCGTGGCAATTGGTGTGGGATTGACGGGCTGTCAGACCGGCGGCGCAAACACCCCTCCCCCGCCACGCTCCCAGCCGGCTACGCCGGTCGCTTCCCAAGCGACCCAGCCCAATCCGACAAATGCCTCGGCGACGGCCCAGCCCACTGCCTCACAAGCGCAACCAGATCCCCAGCCGGAGATCATTGCCCGCCTGGGCCATATCGAGATCCCGTCCGAGCGGCTCATCGAACCGCTCATCGAAGCCTACGGGCTCGATTTCCTCCTCCAGCTCGCCACACTCGAGCTCGCTATAGCCACCGCCGAACAGAACAACATCACCATCACCGAACAGGATGTGGTGGATGAGGTTGAGCACACCCTAGCCAACATGTTCCAGGAGGCTCCCAAAGAGGACTATGAACGCCTCCTCGAGCAATTCCTCGCGCAGCAGAAGCTCAGCCGTCAGCAGTTCGATCTGGTTATGCGCACCAATGCCTGGCTTCGGGCCATGGTCGAACCCATGGTCGAAGAAAAAATCACCGAAGAGTCTCTCCGGCAAGCCTTTGGAGCGCTCTACGGCGAAACGGTCCGGGTCCGCCATATCCAGTTGGCGAACATGCAGGAAATCGCCATCGCCCAGCGCCGCCTCGCAGAGGGCGAGTCGTTTGAAAAGGTCGCCCGAGAGCAAAGCCGCAACGCCCGCACCGCGCCCCTTGGCGGCGAGCTGCCCCCATTCAGCCGGCAGATGCAGGGATTGCCCGAATCCTTCAAAGAAGCCGCCTTCGCTCTCTCCGAAGGGGAAATCTCCGATGCGGTTTATTCCGATGGCGCATACCACCTGATCAAGCTGGAAGAACGCATCCCCCCCAAGGCTGTCGAGTTTGAGGATCATCGAGACGTGGTGCGTGAACAACTGGCTGAGTCCATGACTACCCAGGGCATGAAGCAGTTGCGCAACCAGCTCGCCCAGGAAGCGATGCGTGTCATCGACATCAAGCACCCTGCCCTTCGCAAGCAGTTCCAGGATCGCCTCCGAGCCAGTCAGCTCGAATCGGCTGAGCGCGAAGAAATCCTGCGGGATTTGGAACTTCAGCGGCAGCGCCTTCTCCAGGGCACCTCGCCGTCGACAAATCCAGCAGATATCCCCCCAGCCGACGCATCCGAAACCGGCGCCTCTGAAAATCCTGCGGCCGACGCGGACGCACCGCAGGCAGATGCACCTGCGGCGGAAGCCGCTACCACTCAACCCGCCCCTGTCGAGGCGAACAAATAAGCAGCTTTCCACGTTATGGGCTTAGGGCCCGCCAATCCGATAAAGAATCCTCGGCAGCCTCCAATCGCGTGTTGCCGATAGCTGATATAATCGAGTACCCCTATGGACACCCGACCAATCAAGATTGATGTTTCTCCCCGTATCGCCCGCCTGCCGCCCTACCTCTTCGGCCGCATCAACAAGATGAAATACGACAAGCGCGTCGCAGGCATTGATATCATCGACCTGGGGATGGGAAATCCGACCGACCCCACGCCCGAATGCGTCGTCAACAAATTGGCTGAGGCCGCTCGCGATCCCCGCAACCACCGCTATACCAGCGACGGCAAGGGCATTCCGGGCCTGCGTCGCGAGGTCGCAAAGAAATATAAAAACCGTTACAACGTCGACCTCGACCCCGACACCGAGGTCATCGCAACCATCGGCAGTAAGGAAGGCTTCAGCCACCTGTGCCTGGCAATGCTCGGCCCGGGCGACACCGCCATCGTGCCCGACCCGGCTTTCCCGATTCACGTCTACGCCGTCGCCATGGCCGGCGCCAACGTGATCAAAGTCCCGCTCGGCAACGATCAGGCCTTCCTCGACCGCAT
>CAZSJB010000118.1:0-8102 GCA_964606625.1 uncultured Tepidisphaeraceae bacterium
ACGGTGATTCAGAATGACGGCACGCTCATCGTGCAGGGCGGCCTGCAGATCGGAGTTGGCGGGACTACGACTCGGCAGGGATACTACTACCTGAATGACGGAATCCTGCAGACACGGGGCACCGGTTACAACGCGGACATAGTGATCGGTACAGCCGGCGGAGGCGGCGGGGGATTTGGCACTTTTGTGCAGACGGGTGGAAGCGTTGTCACGCGTGACGTGACGCTGTCGCCGCAAAGCAAGTCCGGCGAGGCACACTACACGATATCGGGCGGATCGTTAACAGCACGGCATCTCTCCATCGGCGGTACGAATGCCGACCAACTGAAGAGTACGGCGGAATTCCAGGTGATCGGCTCAGGGACCACCATCAGCCTCTCGGGGAACCTGGAGATCAACGACAACGCAGCGACCGAAGGCGCCCATGCCGGTTCGGCGATTGGGCGGTTGGTCTTCACCATCGATGACGGCGGCGTCAGCTTCCTCAGCGTCGCAGGCGATGCCACGCTCGGCGGCGACCTGTTTGTCACGCTGGCCGACGGCACGACATTGTCCGATGGACAGGTCTTCAAGCTCCTCGACATCGGCGGAACGCGCACCGGCACATTCCGCGATTTGGGCGAGGCATCGCTGGTGGGCACCTACGGCGACGTTCCGCTGTACATCAGCTATTTGGGCGGAGACGGGAACGACGTGATCCTCTACACGACGCCCATCCCCGAGCCGATGTCGCTGGGACTGGCTGGTATCGCGGCATTCGGACTGATCGCCCGACGCCGTCGGTAGCGTTGCACCACCGGTAGAACCCGGCACAGTTTGTTCGAGTCTGATCACCCGCAGCGCAGCCGGGACGCGCTCCGCGCATTCCGGCTGCGCTGCGGGCACACGCATTTCCTGTTCAGCGCGGGACACTCGCAGTGATCCCGGACGAATGATAGCCATCTGACGGCACTTCTCGCTGCGCACACCGCGATCCTCCGGCTGTGGTCTGCGGAAACGGCGGTGACAATACGAAGACACTATCTGTGGTGACGAGTGTCGCGAACGCTCACGACACATGCCTCGAAGCAGGCAGTTCGCACTACATCTGTTGATCGGAGCCGCTCCAAAATGCAAGCATCTGTGAGTCGTCGATCCGGAGCAGAGCAAGGCCTGGCTCGGAGACGAATCCTATCGCCAACTGTTCCCTCGCGATCGTCCGTTGAAGGTGGAGCCAATCGCCGAGGAGATCACAGCTCTCATTGTGAATCGGGAAGATGAGACGTGTCTTGCGTGGAATAAGGAGTGGTCGACTGTAACAGTCAGAGCGGGCGAAGTTACCAGAAGGGGCTGACCGACCGTGGTCTCACGGTCCGGCTGGCATGGCAGATCTACCAGCGGATGGAGCGTTGGTGAGCTGGCATCAACAACGATGTGATTGAACAGGTGCGATAGCCTATTCGCGTTCATATCGACGCGTACATCCAGTACGTGCGTCACCGTGGTCGCGTCGAACCTTATGTTACGCAACTTCACCGGTGTCTGAATCGCGTCATCGAGGACTGTGACATCCGCAGTCTCGGAGATTTCGACGATTTCGACGCGGCGGCTATCGATGCGGCGCTCGCCCGGCTCATTCCGGGATTGCGCACCCATCCCGATGAAGGGCCGTGGATTGCGCAGCTTATTGCAGAAAGGGCCCTTGAGCGGCAAAAGAAAAACCCGGCGTTGGAGGACGCCGGGTTCGAAAGAAAGCGGGTGATGGGACTTGAACCCACGACATTCACGTTGGCAACGTGACGCTCTACCACTGAGCTACACCCGCATTTACGGATTACTATGCATATGATATCGGAGAGTTCGAAGCTGTCAAATCGTCTGAGCGGCCTTTGGTTTTGGGCTGATTTCCGGGGGTTAATTGGCCACGAAGGTGATGGGAATTGACGCTTCGGCGACTCGGCTGGCCAGTTGGTCAACGATGGTTACCTTCAGCCAATACCGGCCAACGGGGATGTTGGCGGGCAGCCGCAATCTCCTGACAACAAAAAAGTCATGCCGACGGTTGCGCGACAGGTCGGGCACTGCGATCGGTTTGTCGCGGAGGATCGGCAAGCCATCCACATCGGTATAAAGCACCACTTCCTGGGTCAGGCGGGTTTCCCACTGCTGCTGTTCAGTCAGTTGCGACATGAAGTTTGCCACCTCGCAGTAGACGATGACATCGCGGTCACGGCCTGCCACGAAGCGATGCTCGATCGGCTCGTAGACGCCAAATCCATCGACCCTGCGGCATAGCTGTAGCGTGGGGATTTCCAGGTCCGCCTGGGCGCGCAGGCGGTCGCCCAGATCCATCAGAGGGCGGATTTTCCGGCTGAGCAGAAGATTGCTGTCAGCCCGAAGGTTGTTGCGGAAATTGCTGAGTGCATCAAGGACGGCTGTGACGATTTCCTGATCTTCGCGCGGCAGGGAAGCCAGCGTGCCCAGATCGGGAACGGGTTTACCCTCAATGTATCGCAGCAACTGGTAGTCCAAATGGGCGAGCGGATCGTTTGGGTCATCCTGGATACGCTGCGCCAGCGCGCGGCTGAGCGAGGATTCGCTTTCGCTGGAGATCGCAGCCGATGCCGCGGGGGGCTGGACTGCCGCCGGCAGTTCCACGGGAGCCTTGGTGCTCGCGGTGAGCTGTTCCTCGTTGGTGATAGCGACGGGTTTATTGGCTGATCCGCGTTCGGGGGGCGTGTCAGCCTGCGGTCGATCAGTCTGCATCGCCGGCTGGGCGGTAGCATGACGCGATGGGGTGGTGCGGGCGACCTGTCGGCGCGGCTCCGTTGGGGCGGAAGGCAGGGCGGGGCTGAGCGAGAGAACCTGCGGGTCCAGCCATTCCGCCAGGGCAAACTCCGGGATTTCAGGATCTTCGATCTGTTGTACTGGAACCGGCTGCTTCGAAGGCATCGATCGCACCAACGGTGCGTCCGCCGCAGGCTGTTGGCGGGGATGGTTCTGCAATTCGGCTTCGACGCGCTGAGCGTGGGCCTGGGCTTTCTGCGCCAAGAGCGTGATCTCATCGAGGATCGGTTCATTCACCGGGCGTGCCGGATCCTGCGGCGGCGGTTGTGGCACAGGCGTTTGAGCGAGCAACGCATCGGACGAGTGCTGCGGATCCTGCTGTGACTGTTTTTCCGGATTGTTCTGACAGCCGACTGCCACACTAAGGGCAGTCATCCCCGCCAGCAGAATGCGACGTGAACGCATGACACCATCCTTGGCAAAACATCCCACGGCCTCCGGCCGCGACCCCATACCCGATTAATCATAGCGGCGTTCCATGAGCGTTCAATCGCAGGATGTTGATTTTGACGTCCGCAACCGGCGTGGCGGAGCGACGTATTCCAGTGGGGCAGCCTGTCGATTCCGCTCCAAGACGGCGGAGAAGGATGATAGAATCCCAGCCGGTGGCGTATCACAGGACACATCGCGGAACTCTTGAGGTAATCGCCGGCGCCGTCGGTGGCCTACTGCTGATGGGGGTAATCAGTGGATTCGCAGCGATGTGGCGGCCTGTGCAGGAAGGCACGCGCCTAGGGGTGACGGGGTGGTTCGAGTTTCCCGCGCCGGCGGAGGTGGCGATGGTGCCGTCTGCCGTCGAAGCACGGAAATCCGAGACACCCCGGCCGCGGGTGCGGACGCCGCTGGTGCCGGATCTGGAGTCTGCCGTATCGCGTGTTCCTCCGGAGTTGAACCGCGAGCAGACAGAATGGGAGACTTCCTGGCCGCTGGCGTCTTCCCAGCCGACGCAGCCAGGGGGCAATCTTAATTCCCCTGGATTTCGCCGTGCAGCCCAGGCTGCGGAGAAATCCGACCCCGCAGCCGCCGTCGTCATCATCGAACAGTTTCGAGCGGCGAATCCCGATCCCTATTACACGCCGCACCTGGACAAGCTGCTCGACATCGCCCTGGATCGCCTCTACTGGCAGCGGGCCGGGCAGTTAATCGAGCAACGGCAGCGCGTCAGCCAGCAAATGAATGCGCTGCGTGTCGAGCAGTCCCGTCTGGCGGATCCGGTTTGCCGCGCTCAAATGGGCGAGCAGATCACCCAGTTGCGCACACGCCTTAACCAGATCACCGATGATCTGGAAACGATGGGTTATTCGGCGGCCACTGCCCCCGATCTCCAAAGCCCCGAGCAACTGCGCGGGTTGCGCGCGGAGCGGGACACATTCCGGTATGAAACCTGGAAGAATCGAGTGCGTACCACCATTCTCCGCACCGGTGCCCCGCCCTGGGGCGGTTCCTGAGGGTAAACCTAGATCCGGGGGTTAAAGTTTGAAGGGGGCTGAGGTTTCAGCAGGGCGGATCCTTAAGAGATCGGGTTTGTTTCCCGGCGACTCAATCCCTCCTATAATGTCCGGCTTTGCCGTACTGAGGAGCACGCTGTTGTCCCAAAGGTTTTATCAACACACGTTTAGCAACGGATTGGTTCTTCTGGCTGAGCGGATGGCAGGGGTGCAGTCGGCCGCCATGAATTTGCTCGTTCCCGCGGGGGCCTCGACCGATCCGGAAGGTTACTCAGGTTCGGCTACCATCCTGTCCGATCTGATTTTCCGCGGCGCGGGTGATCGTGATGCCCGGCAGTTGACCGATCACTTGGATACGCTTGGCTTGCAGCGTGCCAGTACAGTGGGCGTCCATCACACGCGCCTGAGTTGTCGCGGGCTGAGTGAACGGGTATTGGAGGGGCTGGCGACGTATGCGGATGTCGTTCGTCGACCGCACCTGCCCGAAAGTGGGTTTCGGGCAGCCAGAGATCTGGCGATCCAGGCGGTCGAGGGAATCGAAGACGATCCGCGCCAGAAGCTGTTCGTCAAGCTGCACGAGTGGCACCTGCCTTCGCCGTATGGCCGGCCGAGCATGGGGGAGATCGACCAGTTGCGCAGCATCACGCTGGAGGTGGCGCAACAGGACTTTGCTAAGCGCTATTACGCCAGCGAGGCGATTCTCGCGGTGGCGGGCAACATTGAATGGGAACGTCTGAAGGATCAGGTCGAACAGCACTTCGGGGGCTGGAAAGCAGGCACGCCACCGGTGATCAAGCTGCGTCCGCCGCCAGGGCACTATTTCCATCAGGCTCAGAACTCGGAGCAGACGCATATCGGTGTGGCATGGACAAGCCTGCCCGAGACCCATCCGGACTATTATGTCATGCGGGTGGCGATCGAGATCCTGAGCGGGGGGATGAGTGGCCGGCTGTTTACCGAAATCCGCGAGAAGCGCGGGCTGGTCTATCATGTATCAGCGGGCTATTCCAGCCTGAAGGATTACGGCGCGATCTTTGGCTATGCCGGAACCAGCAATGAGCGTGCTCAGGAGACGCTGGATATCTTCATCAGCGAGTTGGATCGCTTCACCCGAGGGGTGACAGCCGAGGAACTGGAGCGCGCCAAGATCGGCTTGAAGAGCGCGACGATCATGCAGGGCGAATCGGTGAGTGCCCGATCGGGTACGATCGCCCACGATTGGTTCATGCGCGGTCGGATCCGCACCCTGGACGAGATCAAATCCGCCATTAACGCGATCACACTCGACCAGTTGAACGCATGGGTGGCTGCCAATCCACCCGGGCCATTCACGATCGTCACGGTCGGGCCCAGAGAATTGAAAGTGGATGCGAAGCTGAGAGGGCAGGAGGCGGAGTCACTCAATACAGAAGGTTGAACCCATTCAGTTATGCCATTGACGTTTTACCATCATCAGCTTTCCAACGGCTTGGACATCGTGGCCGAACACAATTCAGATGCACATTCGTTCGCAGCCGGGTTGTATGTCAAAACTGGATCACGCGATGAAACGCCCTCGCTGTGTGGGGTGTCGCATTTCCTGGAACACATGATGTTCAAAGGCCCCCAAGCCATGAACTGGGAGGCGATGAATCGCATCTTCGATGAACTGGGGGCTCGGTATAACGCCTTCACTACCCAGGAGATGACGGCCTATTACGCCAACGTCCTGCCGGAGTTTACCGAGCCGATCATGGAGCACCTGGGCCGTCTGCTGCGCCCCGCCGTGCGGCCAGAGGATTTCGAAACTGAAAAACAGGTGATTCTCGAAGAGATCGCCATGTACCAGGATGAGCCCACGCAGCGCCTCTATGAGAAAGTCATGGAGGAGCATTTCGGCAGCCATCCCTTGGGCCTGAGCGTGCTGGGCACAGCTGCAACGATCAGCGGCATGACCCACACGCAGATGCTTGAATATTTCAACCAGCGTTATGGCCCGGGAAACATGGTGCTGGCGGTTGCGGGGCAATTCGATTTTGACCAAGTGGTGCGACTGGCTGAACGGTATTACGGCCAGTGGCCGCGCGTGCACGCCACACGGGACCGATCCTGTCCGGTCTATCATCCGCACGAGGTGCTGATCACCGATCCCAAGCTCAACCGTGCGTACATCATGGGATTGATGCCCGGTCCCAGTGCCCAGGACGAGCGTCGTTTCGCGGCGCGCGTGCTGTCGGATGTGATCGGGGATGCCGAAGGGTCGCGGCTGTACTGGGCGCTGGTGGACAACGCGCTGGCAGAGGAGGCCGATTTCGGATTTTATCCGCATGATGGCTGTGGCAGTTTCTACATTTCGCTGGTGTGTGATCCCCAGCGGCGCCAGGAGGTGTTGAGCATCACCCAAGCCGAGTTGCAGCGTGTCAGGCAGGATCTTACCGACGAGGAGGTCCAGCGGGCGAAGAACAAGATCGCCACGGGAATCGTGCTGAGTGGCGAAGTGCCGTTGGGACGCATCAATGCCCTGGGGTCGCAGTGGCTGTACAACGGCGATTACCGCTCCCTGGAGCAGGATATGGCAGCCCTGATGGCGGTTACCCCCAATGACTTGCGCGAGCTGATGGAAGCGTATCCCTTCTCGCCGATGACGCTGGTGACGCTCAGCCCTGAGGCCTGATCACGTTTCAGCCAATCGCCACCGCAAGCATGCGCACCTATAATCACTTACATGTCCGAGCCTCTTACCAAGCGTTTTACCCTGACTGACCTTCGTAAAGCCCGCGACAGCGGTGCGAAGGTGCCGATGCTGACTTGCTATGACTACACCACTGCTCGCATTATGCAGCAGGCCGGTGTGCCGACCCTGCTGGTGGGGGACTCCGCCGCCAATGTCGTGCTCGGTCACGACACCACCCTTCCGGTTCCCCTGGATTTCATGATCGAGATTGCTGCCGCGGTACGGCGGGGGGCCCCGCTGGCGTGGGTGGTGGCGGATATGCCGTTTGGGTCGTATCAGGCCTCCGATGAGCAGGGGGCAAAAAATGTGCTGCGGATGGTGCAACAAACCGGCTGCGACTGTGTGAAACTTGAGGTGGCGGAAAGCCACCTGCCGCTGGTGCGACGACTGGCTGACGCGGGCGTTGCCGTGATGGCGCACGTGGGGTTGCGGCCGCAGGCGGTGCATCTGATGGGTGGATACCGCTATCAGGGGCGTACGGCTGAGGATGCGATGCGGATTGTGCGCCTGTGCCGCGAGCTGGAGCAATCCGGTGCCGTGTCGCTGCTGCTGGAAGGCGTACCGCCAGCGGTGTCGGCAGCCGTGGTCGAAAAGACGGGTATTCCGGTGATCGGGTGTGGCGCCGGGCCGGCGTGTCATGGATATGTTGTCGTGACCCACGATGCCTTGGGGCTGTCGCCGTCGGCGCCGCGGTTTGTGCAGAAGGTGGCGGATCTGGCAACGCCCCTGCAGGCGGGGCTGGCGGCTTATGTCGACCAGGTGCGGTCGCGACAATATCCGGCGGATGAGCACAATTATGAAATGCCGGTTGACCAGCAGGCGGAATTGAAGCGACAACTGAATGAACTTGATTGATTGACATCATTAAAGGTTCAGAAGTCACGATTCGACCTCAACCCTTGAAAACTGGCTACTGTCCGAAAGGATCCACAACCATGACCAGAATACGTTCTCCTTTGGCAACGACGTTAGTGGCTGTGGCGCTGGTTGCCGGCGCTTATTTCGGTGGAACCTGGATTCTTGAATCGGTGCAGTTCGCGCGAGCGCAGGAACAGGTGCAGGCGACGCGTGAGCAGTTGGCGCAGGTCGAAGACCTGGCCAGTGTCTTTCGGCAG
>CAZSJB010000119.1:0-8084 GCA_964606625.1 uncultured Tepidisphaeraceae bacterium
ACGGCCTCCGCCACCCTTCTGCATCAGATTCGCGTGGACGGACGTCAACGGCATTTCTTTTTCTGCAACATCGACCGCGATAAGCCCCAGCCGAATACGCTGCTTCGGTTCACCGGCCGATGGGATGCCACCCTGCGCGACACAGCCACCGGTACCAGCCGCCGCCTGCCCGCTCATGATGACCCGGATAAGCCCGGGTCCACGCTGCTGCGATGGGACTTCCCAGCCCATGGCCATCTGCTGGTAACCTTGACGCCACGGCAGAAAGCGCGCCCCCTGCCGGCGCGTCCCGCAACACAACCTGTCTGGCGCGAGATCAACCGGCTTGAGGATCCGGTTCCTGTCACGCTTTCCGAGCCGAATGTGCTTTTGCTGGATCAGGCACAATGGCGGCTGGAAGGACAGACGCGATGGCAACCGGCTGAGGAATTGCTACGTATTGACAATATCGTTCGCCAGCGACTTGGTTTACCGCGGCGCGGGGGCGGCATGGCGCAGCCGTGGACCGACATCGATCCTGATCCGGTTGTCAGCAGACTCCAGTTGCGGTTCATCATTCAAAGCGATGTCACCGTCCCATCGCCTCAGCTTGCGCTTGAAAACGCAGCCGCCACCCACATCGAACTGGATGACCGCCGTGTGCCCAGCCGCATCACTGGCTGGTGGGTAGATGAGGCCATCCAGACCGTCCGCCTGCCGCGTCTGTCATCCGGTCGCCATGAGTTGGTGCTGACGCTCCCCCTGTCGCGGAAGATGGACGTAGAGTGGTGCTATCTGCTGGGAGACTTTGGCGTCACCCTCGCAGGCAGACATGCACGTCTGATCGCGCCAGTGCGGAAGCTCGCCTTTGGCGACTGGACCACACAGGGACTGCCCTTTTACGTTGGAAATGTTACCTATCACTGCCGGCTGACCACCACCGGCGAGCCGGTTCGGCTGGAGGTGCCGCATTTCCGCAATCCATTGCTGACGGTTGCACTGAATGGTCGATCCGCCGGGACCATCGCGTTTGCACCGTTTCACCTGGAGTTGTCCCCCCGCAAGGGCAGGCATCGGCTGGACATTACCGCATTTGGGCATCGCGCCAACGCCTTTGGACCGGTGCATCACACCGATGACAACCTGCGGTGGATCGGCCCGGATGCCTGGCGCTCGCGCGGCCCGCACTGGACATACGGTTACCGGCTGAAACGGATGGGCATCCTGGATGCACCCATCATTTCGGCTCGTGAATAACGGGATCGCTTACGATTTCGACATCCTCGCGGCGCCAGGCAGGCGTGACGGTCAGCTCAGTGATCCGCCCTTCTTCAATGCGCCCTTCAAGGACGGTCTGATAGGGCGCATGCAGGCGAAAGGTTGCTGACCATTCTCGCGGCCATGCCCCCAGCAGCAGAATCCGCTGACCGTCGCACTGCATCAGCGCCAGTTGCAGGGCCATTTGCAGCACGCCTCCATGATCGAGATCGGGCAGCCAATCGCTGAAGGCATTCCAGAAGGCGGGAAATCGGCTGTCGCTGTGGGATGCAGGCGCGACGCGCTCCGCCAGGCCGCTTCTCAACGCATCTGCCAGTCCCAGCAGCGCCATTTGAATGTGATCCTGTGACCAGCAGGTATGACTCCTGTTCCGCCGCACCGCAAAAGTGTTGCCCGCAATATCCAGCTCCGGTTTTCCCATTCCGAAAAGCCCATACGGAAAGATGGCGTAGAGCTCCGGATTTTCACGGTTTTTATTGCGATCAAACTGCTCAGCCGGCAGGAGAACCGGCTTGCCCTCGACCTCCCCGCAGGGCAGAGGCGGCAGCTCCTGGAGCATCCGTTGCCATTGCTGGCGCTGCGAGGCTGTTGTCAGCGTCTCGGGCAGTTCGAGCATGCGGGGCAGCAGGCACCGCAAACCGGCGATTTCGGGCATCGGGTTGATCGCCTCGTGCCAGGTCTCCAGCGCCTGAGCCGGCGCGAATCGAAAACGACCGCCGGCATCGCGCGGATAATGCAAGTCGAAAAAGGTGATGACCGGATCGGCAATCGGCAGGAGCACCTCGGCTGCAAATTCGGCATCCTGCCGGTACTGCCAGATCGTCCAGGCAATCAGCGATAGTTCGATCCCGCCCGACCAGTAGTATCGAACATACGGACACTCGGCTTCGGGCGATGCGCGCTGCTCGAAAGGCGTCCATCCGTAGTGTGCGCTGATTTCCGCTCCCCAGAAAGTAATCGTTTCGGGGTAGTGCGCCCCATCGTGATCGAAATAAACACGGGTGCGGTGCTTCTGCAAGGGCAGCGCTTGGCGATACATCTGCATCCACGGCATCATCAGATCAATGTCACCCGCCGCGATCATCGGCCAGTAGATCAGCCGCTGGTTCATGAACCAATAGCCGGGCCCGCCCCATCGGCGGTAATCCGGATCATCCGGTTTGCCCACACTGAACAGCGAACCATTATGCTTAATGGGGAATGCCCCACGCCCCGCAGCCGCATTCATATATCGCTGCAGTAACCACGCGCGCGTAATGCGATGCGCATCCTCTGCATGCTCCCCCTCTGCGTGAAGCACGATCCAGCTTCGCTGCCAGAACGCTCGCCACCATGCCTCGTGCCTGTTGCGAAGAGCATGAACCGGCTGGTTTCGAATCGCATTGATCTGCTCATCCAGCCGTGTCCGCCAGTCTTCGATGGTGGCTGGATGCAACGTCAGCAGATGGACGCGCAGATGATGTGCCGTTGCCGGGGTCATCGACATCAGCCGGTCATCACCCTGGGATTTGCAGCCATTGGCCTCCACCGCTCCGCCGAAAGTGCGGCCAAGCAGCGGATGCTGCATCTGCTCAAGGCAATCCCCCAGCCCCTGCAAGCGCAGGTTGACCTCGTACGGATCCGGTTGAAGGCGCCGATTGTGATGGCACCAGGCAATGCAGTTATCTGACGCCGGCAGAAGCGTATCCGGCTGAATAATTGTCGGATATGGATCAGGACCTTCCAGGTTCTTGTATAGATCACCGGTTTGTGTCTTGATCTGGCGCGGTTGGGTGCGCCACCGCTCCAACCGACAATCGAGCGACAGCGGAATTGAGCTTTCCGCTTCAACATGGATCACCGGCTGATTCGCATCCGCCCAGATGCACAGCCGTAACTGCTGCTTCGCTGAGGCAACATTGACCTGGATCGTCGCCGTCTCCAGATCCAGTCGCTGGCTGAACTGGGCGGCACCGTCAGCCAGGGGATTGGGAAATAGCCTGGCCCGGATGCGCCCAGGCTTAAGATTGATTCCATGCTCGTCCCACGCATCAGTCTTGGCCAGCAGCAGCACAAGATCGCCATTGGGTTCAATCCAGACATTGGCAGCGCAGTCTCCATTTCCAATCGGCATCGATCCGGAGGCGTCGCGGCTGGGCGAATCCCAGATGACATCGAAAGGGGCAAGCTGCGGCATCATGATGCTGATTTGGTCGCATTTCTCGCCAAATGGCCAGCCGGGAAGCTGCTCAGTACAAGAGATTGATCCAAAAGTGCAATGCGCACCGCAGCGTGTAATCGGTCTAATAGAGCGGCATGACCGCTTCGTCACTGCTACTGAGCTTTTACGGTGATGATTTCACCGGATCGACCGATGCCCTAGAAGGGCTTGCCCGCGCAGGGCTGCGAGCGGTGCTGTTCACGCGCTCGCCCACTCGGAAGCAACTGCAATCCATGGAAGGCTTACAGGCCTTTGGCATCGCCGGCTGTGCCCGCGCCATGACACCCGATGAAATGGCAGAGCATCTGCCCGCTGCCCTGACAGCACTTAAAGAATCCGGCGCACCGATTGTGCACTACAAAATCTGCTCCACGTTCGATTCATCACCCGAAATCGGCAGCATCGGCAAAGCCATCGAGATCGGGACGGGCATCTTCGCCACCCATGCAATTCCTGTTGTTGGTGGAGCGCCCTCGCTGGGACGATACTGCGTGTTTGGCAATCTATTTGCTGCCTGTGGCGGTCAGGGAGAGATCTTTCGCCTCGATCGGCATCCCTCCATGCGCCACCACCCTGCCACACCCATGACTGAAGCTGATCTGCGCCAGCACCTGGCGCATCAGACCCAGCTTCCCATCGGGCTGATTGATATCCGCACCATAGACGGCCCAGCCACCCATATCACCCAGGCATACCAGGACCTGATCCGCACCAACCACCGCATTGCCCTGCTGGATCTGCTGCACACACGACAACTAGCAACACTTGGCGCGTTTCTCTTCGAACTCGCCCAAGCCGAGTCGCCATCGTTTGTCGTCGGCCCCTCCGCCGTGGAGGAAGCACTATGCGCCTTCTGGCAAGACCAGGGACTAATCCATCGGAGTGCAACTTTCGCGCCGCTGGCCCCGGCCAAACCGATGCTGGTCATCTCGGGCAGTTGTTCCCCGGTTACGGCCCGGCAAATCGCCCACGCCACAGCCAATGGTTTTTCCCATCTCGCCATCGACCCAACCAAGATGGATAATACCGCCATCAGCGCTGCTGTTTGCCGGATCGCCGCAGTCCTTATCGCCGGCCACAGCATCGTCGTGCATACCAATCCGGCTGCCGGCCGCCAACCCCTCGATCGCACTGCTCAACAGCGACTCGGCACCTTTCTCGGCCAGATCGCCGATGAAGTGCTCCAGCGCGCCCCGGTGCAGCGCATGATCATCGCCGGTGGCGATACCTCCGGGCGAATCGCCGCCGCTCTGCGCATCGAATCGCTGGAGATGATCGCCCCCCTGGTGCGGGGCGTGCCCCTCTGCCGCGCCTCAGCCCCGGGATCCCCTGCTGATCGCATCGAAATCGCCTTTAAAGGAGGCCAGATCGGTCCGCCCGACTTTTTCAACCGCGTGCAGCGCGGCGAGATGCTTGTCTGATTCCAGGAGACCCTTCATGTCCCAGACCATTGCATTCATCCATACCTCCCCTTCCATGATTCCTGTCTTCAAACCGCTGGCGCAGGAACTGCTCAAAGGGGTGGCGACCTTCAATATGGTCGATGAAAGCCTGCTGTGTGACATCATCGAGCACCGCGGCTGCCCGCCCTCCACCGCCCGTCGGCTGGTGGGGCATGTCCTGTCCGCTGAACAGGCAGGCGCGCAGTACATCCTGGTCACCTGCTCCTCGATGGGGCCCGCCGTTGAGGCAGCTCAGCCGCTGTGCGGAGCCACCGTTTTGCGGGTGGATCAGCCGATGGCGGAGCGGGCGGTCGCCACCGGCAGCCGCATCGGCGTTGCTGCCACGCTCCCATCCACCCTTCAGCCGACCGTCGATCTGATCCGACGACAAGCCGACGCCATCCAGCGTGAGGTTAGCCTCGATGCCCGGGTCATCGAAGGGGCTTTTGAGGCCGTCATGAATGGCCAGGGCGAAACCCATGATCGCCTTGTTGCGCAGGCCGTCGGCGAACTGGTAGACACCTGCGACGTGGTCGTCCTGGCCCAGGCATCGATGGCCCGGGTGGTCGATGCGATCCCAGCGGAACAGCGAAAGACGCCGATCCTCTCCAGCCCGCGCCTGGCGGTGGAATACCTGGCTGATTTGCTTCAACATCCCTCTCCTGTGCGCTGAAATGCAACGACATTACGCAATCTTCCAATGTGCGCATGCATCCGGCTCGACTAGGATGCGTTCAGACAATCTGGCTGTGTCATGCCTCAAACGTCCTTCATGCCTGCGGAGTTTCCAGATGTCACGATGGCTCACAACACTGCTCCTTCTGGTACTATGTCCGGCCGTCCGTGCTCTTGAGGTCGATCTCAGCCCCGATTTCGAGCGCAAGGATGTCCTCTCGCCCCACATGCAGAACTGGCGTGTCGCCGAAGGAGAAACCGCAACCGAAACGTTCGATGGAGTGACCATCACCCTGCGGGCCCTTGGCGCCGAGCCCGTCCTGAGCACCGACTGGTGGAAAGCTGGCCTGGATTATCCCGCCACCATGGCTTCCGACGGGGTGATCGTCCGCGGCGAAGGGGCAGCCATTCAGATCATCCTCCGCGGTCTGCCCGCCGGCCCCCACCATCTTGCCACGTATCACAACATCCTGTGGGATCAGCCGTCGGCCAATTACATGATCGAGGTCAACGACCTGCCCGCGGGTGATACAATCACCCCCAGCCAGCGCGTCCTTCACGATGCCGACGCCGCGGCCACCTACGTCGCCTTTGACGTGGTGGCGAACGAAGACGTGGTGATCACCATCCGCCCTGCGCAACCTTCGGCGGATGCCCGAGTCATTCTCAATGGATTTGAGCTGAACACCGCGGATCCTCGGCTGCGGGCCCGCAAACCCAACCCTGCCAACGGAGATGAGCATGCCCCCGAGGATCTCACGTTTTCCTGGGCCGCATCGGACAAGGCGACTGCGCATCATGTGTACCTTGGCACGGATGCGGCTGCCGTCGCCGCAGCCACGCCGCAGTCGCCCGAATACCAGGGCGCGGTGGAGACATCCGCATATCAGCCCCAGGGCCTGAATCACTACGACACCTATTACTGGCGGGTGGACACCGTGATTGATGGCTTGGATCAGCCGATCAAGGGACAGGTGTGGCGGTTCCGCGTGCGGCACCTGGCTTTCCCGGGCGCAGAAGGCTATGGCCGCTTCGCCCGTGGAGGGCGCGGGGGACGGGTCATCCAGGTCACCAACCTGAATGACTCCGGCCCGGGCAGTCTCCGTGAAGCCATCGAGGCTGAAGGCCCTCGCACGGTCGTCTTCCGTGTCGGCGGAACCATCGAACTCAAATCTCCGCTGGTCATTCGCAATCCCTACATCACCATCGCCGGACAGACGGCTCCGGGGGATGGCATCGCCCTGGCTAACTACACCTTCGGCACCTACGGCACCCATGATGTCATTGTCCGCTTCATCCGCGTCCGTGTCGGCGATTCAGCCGGGCGCACCATGGACGGCATGGGCTTGGCCAGCAGCGACCACGTCATCTTTGATCACTGCTCCGTGGCGTGGAGCATTGATGAAGCCCTCAGTTCTCGCGGCGCCGGAAACATCACCGTTCAGCGCTGCATTATCGGGGAAGCCCTGAACATCGCCGGTCACGCCAAGTACGCACAGGGCAAGGGGCATTCCTACGCCGCAAGCATCTCCGGAAACATTGGCAGCTTCCACCACAACCTGGTGGCACACTGTGCCGGCCGCAACTTCAGCCTCGCAGGCGGTCTGACCAAGGGGGGCAAGTTCGCCGGATATCTCGATATCCGCAACAACGTCTTCTATAACTGGCATCATCGCACCACCGATGGCGGCGTGCGGCTAGCCAACATCGTCAACAACTACTTCATCCCCGGCCCCGCCAGCCGCGTCGATCACATCATGATCGCCAAGATGGAGCTGAAACTGCCCGATGACGTGCAGCAGTACTATGTTGCCGGCAACGTCATGGAAGGCCGTCCGCACTACAACCCCGACAACTGGGCCAACGGCGGCGTTCGCTTCGAACCCGAGTACGTCGATCAGATGCGGCTTGACGAACCATTCTGCGAGCCGTTCGTCACCACGCACTCGGCAGAACAGGCCTATCAGAGCGTCATCGCGGACGTGGGCGCAAACTTCCCGCGCCTGGATGAAGTGGACCAGCGGATTCTCAAGGATGTCATCAATCGCTCCTTCACGGCACGGGGAAGCATCAGCGACCTGCCGGGCATCATCGACTCCCAGGAAGATGTGGGCGGATATCCCAAGTTGCGCGGCGGTCATCCCCCCTCCGACCGGGACGGCGATGGCATGCCCGATCACTGGGAAGCGGCCTTTGGCCTGGATCCGGACGACCCGGAGGATCGCAACGGCGATTTCAATGGTGACGGCTATACGAACCTCGAGAAGTACCTGAACTGGATCGTCGAAACGCGCAGGCAGTAATAACTTTATGCATCTTTGGCCTAAGTCCAGCAATTTGCGCCGCGTAGGGCAGGCTATTGCCTGCCGCGAGTACCATAGGGCCGTCCACGGCAGGCAAATAGCCTGCCCCACAGCGCTTACGTCAATCATGCATCATGTTGAGTAAGCCCTTGCCTGCGGTACGTCGCTCACAATGGAGAGGCTGGCATTGAACAAGCTTCGACTGGG
>CAZSJB010000120.1:0-8066 GCA_964606625.1 uncultured Tepidisphaeraceae bacterium
TGGATCCGCCCAGCAGACGGTCGATGATCGGATAGATGATCAGCGGGCTGATCTCCAGACACAGCTGCCCGTCGAGCTGTTCGCTCTTGAGCAGGTTGAAGCAGGTCGGATTCGGCAGGGAGTGGATGAACTCGGAGTAGGTCAGCTGCTCAATGTGCGCCACCGACACCTCGACGATCGTGCGCAAATATCCCGACAAAGCCGCTCCGAAGTTACGGCCGAACCCTTCGTGCAACCCCTCCAGCGCCCGCATCTGATCCTTGGAGACGCGTTCAGGGCGCTTGAAGTCGTATACCTGCACGTCGACCTGGGTTCGCCCCCGCCCCCGTCCCCCGAAGACCGGCTGAGGCGTTGTGCGCGGCCCTTCTCCCCCCACCTGGCCGCTATCCACAGCCGCCAGCAGCGCATCCACCTCAGATTGATCTAATACATCACTCACCGCACGGGCCTCCATGCCACATCGGTATTATCGGACGAAGGACGAGAAAATCTATACCGTAACGCAGCAGGGACCCCAGAGGCGCCGTCCTCAACGGCTCATTCCCGCCTTCCAACAAGGCATGCTCGGCCCTTACTTCTTCGCTGCCTTGCGCCGACGCAGTTCCGCATCGATGAACATGTCCAGTTCACCGCGATCCAGCACGCTTTCGACATTGCCGGTTTCGACGTTCGTGCGATGATCTTTCACGCGCCGGTCGTCCAGCACATAGCTGCGAATCTGGTTGCCCCAGGCGATCGAGCCCTTCTCGCCGTACATCTTCTTCAGTTCTTCATCGCGCTTGGCCTGCTCGAGCATCTCCAGGCGCCCCACCAGCATGGCCATGGCCAGCCGGCGATTCTGCTGCTGCGATCGCTCGACCGAGCAGGTCACCTGGATGCCGGTAGGCAGGTGGGTGATGCGCACAGCCGACGCCACCTTGTTGACGTTCTGCCCGCCCGGACCGGCCGATCGGGTAAACGCGACGATCTCGATATCCTTCTCCGGAATCTCGATGTTCGTGTTGGTCTCTTCAAACTCCGGCACGACATCGACGCTGGCAAAGCTGGTTTGGCGCTTGCCTTGGGCATTGAACGGCGAAGGCCGCACCAGGCGATGCACGCCGGCTTCGGCACGCATATAGCCGAAGGCGTACTCGCCCTTGACCAGCAGTGTCACGTTCTTGATTCCGGCTTGCTCGCCGTCCTGCCGGTCGACCTCGCTGACATCCCAGCCGCGATTCTCGAAGAAAAACAGGTACATCCGCAGGAGCATCTCCGCCCAGTCCTGGGCTTCGGTCCCGCCAGCGCCGGCATGGATCTGCACGAAGCAGTTGCGCGGATCGTTCGGACCATCAAGCAATGCCTGCAATTCGATGCGGGCGCCTTTTTTCTCCAGTTCCGCCAGGGTCTGGTCCGCCTCTGCCAGCATTTCGTTATCGCCGGCTTCGGTCGCCAATTCGTACATGGCGCGCACGTCGTCCAGCTCCGTCAGCAAATCCTCCACCGGATCAATCTGGGCTTTGACGATCTTCAGCTCGGATACGATTTTCTGCGCTTCTTCGGGGTTGTCCCAGAAATTGGGCTCCCCCATGCGCGCTTCAAGCTCTTCGCGCCGCTTTTTCTTGGCAGGCCAGTCAAAGAGAGTCCCGGATCGTCAAAATCCGGGCCGAAAGGTCCTCGATGGACTGTTGCAGGTTCTCGTGAATCATGGGGCAGTGACTGTAGATGGAAACAACATTCGACGCAACTCGCGCTGCAGTATCATTACGCTGCTGCCCCGCGGCTGTTCGAGAAGCCACGCGCGGTTCACCTGCCCCCCAGCTCCTATGCAACGCATCCGACCCTGAAATGCCGTCCACCCTTGGGTTATCATAGGCTCTATGCCTGCTGCCCTGCCCATCCTTGCCGAACGAGTTGATGGCCGGATTGTCGTTTATCCAGATCCTCTTCCTGTCCGCTGGGAGCTGGAGGGGCTGGTGGCAGCCGACGGGCATGTGGTGCATTGCACATTTGCGGCGCGGATTTGTGCACTCACCTCGCCTACAGAGCAGCGCATGCTGGCGGAGGCAATGCTGGCCCAGCGCAACCGCGTGACAATCGACGATGTCCGCGTTCATTTCCAGGAGACGCTTCGCAGCGCCGCCGCCCGCACCATCGCCACCGCACCGGCTGACCAGTGGATGACCCCTGATGCTCAACAGCCGTCATCCAGTACACCAGGAGAACAAACAAACGCAACCACTACCCACCTGCGAGAGGCCCTGCTCTCGGCTTCCCGGGCCGTGGCTTTTACCAGCGGAGTAGAGCTTCTTGCGCCGTTTGATCTCACGGTCGACAGCCCCACGCTCATCCAGGCGCGCATCGAAGCCCGCCAGCAGCATACCCTCGAGCGGCACGCACGGCGCCGGGCGGAGATCATGCAAGCAGTACTGGCTGCCGGAGACGACCCTGCCGCCCTGCCGCCCCTGCCCGACATCGCCGACGAAGAGGCCCATCTCCTGCATCTTGCAACGCTGCTGGATATCCAGGCAATGCGTCACCCCCGCGCCACGCTTCATGCCATCGCAGGGCGAATGCTGCTGAGCATCGACATCACCGCCGATGAGGTCGCTCCGCCGCGACAGCTCGCTCTACCGGATGATGTCGGAGCATTTCGCAGTATTAACCTGGTCCATCACAACAACGCCAAGCATGTGCTGCTGGGCGGACAGCGTGGCTTGTTGCTGTTTCATCCGCACTATCCCAGCGAATTCGTCGCGTATGTTCATCCGGCGATCCAGACGCAGATGGGCTTCAATGCGGCTGTGCGTTGGCGTGATCACCTGTGGGCAACACACAGTGAGCTTGGCTTGATCGGATGGTCGATCCATCACCCAGACGCTCCCGCGCACGCCATCGCCATCAACACGCTCACCGCTCCGCCACGACATTTAACGATCCTGAACGATCATCGCCTTCTGTTTATCGCCGGCACGGCAATCCACACGCTGGCTGACGATGCCACCGTGACCCGGATCGACGACTTGCCCGCACCAGCCTTGGCGATTGATCATCGCGATGGGTTCGTCTGCATCCTCCGAGCCGACGGCGCCCTCGAGCAGCGCAACCCCCGCTCGCTGGATCTGATTCACGTCCAGCCGCCTTCGCCTGACACCCTCCAGGGGGCAATCCTTCACTGCCTGTATCATCCCCTGCGCCTGCTGGCACGCCCCACCGGTGAGATTCACCTGCGCAGCGACATCCCAGCTGCTGTCCGCACCTACGCTTCCGGCCACCGCGATCTGCGATTACTTCGCGCTGCGCCGGCCCATATCGCTGCCCTCTCGGCAGATCGAACGCGCGTGGTGATCTGGTCGATTCGTGCAGCCCAGCCGATGGCGGATCTCCTCCTTGCAGCCATGGCTCAGCACCGCATCGCTGATATCGTATGGAGTTAAGCGCACAGCCCCCCAGAAAGCAGGTATCACGGATGGCCGAGTGTGGGATCCACTTCCGCCGGTCCCTTATGAAGGTGAGCAGGTGGCCGGCGTGCGGGTGCGGGCTTAGGTCGGGGAATGTGTCGCTGCAATATCCACGGAAACTTTTCGTGATGCCGCCGATACAGCATCCCCAGATGCCACGTAAAAAAATGTCCCAGGTAAACCGCAATGCCCAGCGTCGTGTACTCCACGCTGGGGTGTCTCAGCAGGTTCAGCCAGGGATGAGCGGTGATCCATGCATCCGGCAGCAGGTGATACCCCAAAATATGGGCGAAATAGACTCCCAACACCCCAAAACACCCCAGGATGCTCACCCCATAATCCCATCCGCAGGCCCACATCACCCCAAGCACGCGATCCGGCCGCAGGTTCAACATCGTTGACCCCGTCACAACCGTGAGAAGCACCGCGGGCAGAAAAACCACGCCCATCAGCGCCAGCACAATCGACAGTGGCGTGCGCAGCCCGTCAGGGATGGGGTTCCACATCAGCACGAACAACACCGGTCCCAGCGTCAGCCCCAAGGAAAAAAACATCTGCACCAGCGGCCACCACAGGTCTTCCGAAAAACTCGCATCACGCAGTGGCCGGGGCAGTTCATCGTGCCCATCCGGCCCGGTGCTTTCGACGACGCTGGCGTAATGCGCCATGATCACCATGGAGATCGGAATGTTCAGGATCGACAGCAACAGCACGGACGACAGAGCCTGCGCGGCTGCATGCAGCAGGTAGACAAAAAACATGACGATCATGTTCAGCGGCATGAACAGTTCGAGCAGGATGCGGGCGGGTGTGAGCGCGTCCTTGACACGATCGGTGGAATAAGTGAGCGCCGCCTTGGCTACCGGAATCGGACCGGTCGGCTGATCGGAATCCTGCTTGATGTCCAGCGGGCGAATCAGTTCGCCGGTCACCGGATCATACTTGGGGGCACGATGCACCGGGATGGGCTCATCCGGCACTTCCCCCGCCAAGGCGATCTCCTCAGGCGTAGGGCGAAGGTCAATCTCAGCCCCGCTGTCATCCCGCGTTGTGCGCGCATAGACCCGCTTATAGGTGGCCATCTGCTCTGCCGGCGGCGAAGCGGGTGGATCGTCTTCCAGCAGTTCGATCGTCCCGTCATCCCGCAGATGCTCCAGATCGCTGAGAGTAGGCACATCGTTCAGCCGCCCGCACCGCGGGCACTGAATCAGCCCACCCGCTAACTCCTCGGGCACTTCGAGCTCATTTTTGCAGATGCACGGGAACTTGATCATGGCAATGCCTGCATTCGGATCATTATATGAACCGGATACGATCCGGACATCTTTCACTAAACTGCCGGCTGTCAGCAGGTAACGGCATGATCCTCCCCCAATTGACATTTCCTACCGCTCACCCGAGGTCTTCCCACAACGCAGCCAGAAGCGGCGTCATGCGCTGATGATGTTTTGGCTCGCCGGGCTGGCCATTGAGGATAATCACGACCACCAGGTTCTGCTGCGGATCGGCAAAGGCGATCGATGACTGTGCGCCGCCATGGCCGAATGCATCCCGGGAAGCACCTTCACCAAAATTGTAGGGCAGGGTTGCCAAATGTCCGTACCCAGCGGAATTGAGGATCAGCCCCAGCCCCCAGTCCATCACATGCCGGAAAGTCTGATCGACCATGCCTTCGCGCTGGCGAGCGGTCATGGTTGCAACCGTCTGGGCCGCCAGGACGCGACGCCCCTCCAGCTCGCCGCCATTCAGCAGCATCTGGAAAAACCGCGAGAGCTGGTTGGCAGGCCCCCGCCCCCCGGCTCCCGGCCGCACACGCGCTAAATCCTCAGCCGATTCGGTGATCACCACCGGCGATGAATGCAATCCCCCGGTTTTGTACAACGCACCGATGCGATTGCCGTAATCAGACACCTGCTCCGGATGGAGGGCCAGCCAGCAGTCAGTCATGCCCAGCGGCTGAAAAATCTCGTCCCGCACATAGACATCCACCATCCGGCCATCGATCTTGCGAATCAGTTCCCCGAGGATGTACCAGGTTGATGCGATGTGATACCCCGCCTTTCGCCCGGCTGGCCAGTCCGGTTCGGGAGCGGCTGCGCAGATCTGCGCGATGATCTGGTCCCAGGTTTTCTCTGATTCGCCCGTCAACACTGTCCGTAACCCGGCGGTGTGGGTGAGCAGGTGCAGAAGAGTAATGTCCTCCTTGCCGTTGGCTGCAAACTCGGGCAAATGCCGCGAGATCGGATCGTCCAGCGCCAGTTTTCCATGCTCGACAAGCTGCATGACGGCTGCGGCGACGATCGGCTTGGTCATACTCATCCACGGCAGCAGGGTGTCCGGAGACATGGCCACGCCCGGATTGGCTTGCCCAAGCGCCAGCTCGGCTGCGATTTCGCCATTTCGGCGGATGCAGACCTGGGCTCCCGGCGCACTGCCCTCTTCGATGATCTGCTCAATCGCATGCGCCGTGCGAAATAGCGTGTTGGACGAATCCATCAGGGGCTGAACCTCCTCTCAAGGTGACGACTGCCACCAGATCGTCTATCATTCGGATCATGGCGCAAGCCGGTCGATCGAGCCATTCCCGTTATCGTCAGTACAGGCAGCAGCTTCACAACCGCAAGCCCGGTGAACTGTCCGAGCGCGACCTGCGCCGTAATCGTGCCATCGGCCGGTCACGACCGGTGCGCCGCACCCGATCGTTTACGCGCCTGCTGATCGAGTTTATGAAGCTGCTGCGGGGATTTCACGGCGGTCTGGCGTTGTCACTGCTCGGTCTGGCACTGGCAACGGGACTGGCACTGATCCCACCTTACGGCACGAAGCTCGTTTTTGACAACGTGCTCAACGATCTGCCGCTTCCACCGGAGGTCGCATGGCTGAAGCTGCCTTCCCAGCCGCGCACCCTGCTGGCGGTCGTCGCCATCACCATGATCGTCATCGCGGTGGTTTCAATGATCGTGAACACGATCAGCCGCTGGCAGTCCACGCGCATCTCCAAGCGCGTGCAGGTCACGACACGCCGCAAGGCTTTCGAGCATGCGGTGCGTCTTCCGCTGCACCGGGTATACGACCTCAAAAGCGGCGGTGTGGCGTCAATCCTGCGAGAAGATGCCGGTGGCGTCGGTGAGTTGATCTTCTCGATGCTCTACAACCCCAGCCGAGCCGTGGTGCAGCTTATCGGGACGCTGATCATCCTCGCCTCGATCGACTGGCGGCTGCTGGGCGGAGCGTTGCTGCTGCTGCCAATCGTCTGGTTCACCCATCGCACCTGGATCGCCCGGATTCGCCCCATGTGGCGCGATATCCGCAGTACCCGACAGGCAATCGATGCACACGCCACCGAATCATTTGGCGGTATGCGCGTGGTGCGATCCTTCTCGCGCCAGCGAAGCGAAGCGGCGCGCTTCACCACCGACAACCACTTTATGGCCCGCCAGGAACTGTTCGCGTGGTGGTGGAGCCGGGGGATCGACGCCGCCTGGGCTGTCATCATCCCCGTCGCCAGTGCCATCCTGCTCTGGTACGGCGGTGCGCGGATCCTCGCGGATCGCGAGTTGGTCCAGCAGGGAGCCATCACGGTGCAGCAGGCGCTGACCGTGGGTGACCTGGTGATGTTTCTCACCTATCTCACCATGCTTCTTGGCCCGATCGCCACGCTGGCCAACACCGCCACGCAACTACAGAACAATCTCGCCGGTCTGGATCGCATCCTGGATCTGCTCAGTGAACCCATCGAGTTCGCGCCGCACCCCAATGCGATTTCGGTGGATAAAGACCAGGTCCAGGGACGGATCACCTTCCGCAATGTCAGCTTCTCTTACGCGCGGACGGAATCGACTGACGAGCTGTCTGTCCTGGCACAGGATAACAACGCCCCTGTGCAGCCCCAGATGGTGCTCCAGGATATCAATCTGGATGTCGCTCCCGGCGAGATGATCGCCCTGGTCGGCCCCAGCGGTGCAGGCAAGACCACCCTGTGTAACCTGGTGGCTCGATTCTACGACCCCACGGAAGGATCGATCGAGCTGGATGGCCGCGATCTGCGCGACATCACCGTTGAGAGTTACAGGCGCCTGCTGGGCATCGTCGAACAGGATACCTTCCTGTTTGACGGCACCATTGCTGAAAACATCGCCTACGGTCGCCGCGGTGCCAGTATCACCGACATCATCGAGGCGGCCCGCCAAGCCAATGCCCACTCATTCATCACACAGCTCCCGGACGGCTATGACACCATGATCGGCGAGCGTGGCGTCAAGCTCTCCGGTGGACAGCGCCAACGCCTCACCATCGCCCGCGCCATCCTCGCGAACCCCAAGATCCTGATCCTCGACGAAGCCACCAGCAACCTCGACAGCGAATCCGAGCGCCTCATCCAGCACAGCCTCGCCACACTGATGCGTAACCGCACCAGCTTCGTCATTGCCCATCGCCTCAGCACCATCCGCCATGCCGATCGGATCGTTGTCCTTGACCAGGGGCGGATCGTTGAAATGGGCACGCACGACGAACTGATGGCCCGCAGCGGCCGCTACCAGCAGATGGTCATGCTCCAGACCCAGCCACCCCCCGCTATTGAGCAGGATGAACCCACCGAGCAGGAAATGGCGTAGTCCCCGGAAA
>CAZSJB010000121.1:0-8061 GCA_964606625.1 uncultured Tepidisphaeraceae bacterium
CGTGCGTCTTTCGCTGCGATGATGCGTGGGTGATGTTTTACTTCGGCCTGGCTGCGGACAACCATGCCCGCGAAGGCGTAGCCTTCTCGCATGACCTGCTGCACTGGCACAAGCATGACGCCCCGCTGATCGATGTGGGCGATGCCGACGCGATTGACGCCCGCTATGCGCACAAGCCGTCACTGATTGCATCGCCCGATGGCCGCCTGCATCATTTTTACTGTGCGGTGCGACATCCCGGGCCAGCCAACACGCTGCTGGGTGATGTGAGTGAGTCGCGGGGTATCACGGTCGCCATCGGTGATGGGGTTGGCAGCCGTCAAAGTGTGTGATGCGCAGAGGCCTCCGGCGGCGCTCCATCCAATTAGATTATTGTGAATGGTTCATATGGCCATAGAGATCAACTATCCGCGACGCGGCATCACCTGGCAGGAGATTGCCAATCAGGCGCTGTTCGAGCAGGCGACGGCATCGCTGTTGGCCTGGCAACAGGGGCTCGGTCAGTTTGGGGGGCTGCACCTGCATCCCTGCTGGCAGGAGTCGTCCGTCCTGACGCGGCGATACCACGGGCAGGGGCTGCATCTCTATGGCCCGATCCTCTCGGGTGCATTTGTCCTGTTTGAACGCAGCGGCGATGAACGCTGGCGGACGCTTGCCGATGATGTTGCCCGCAACCTGCTGTTGCTTCAGCAGCCGGAAGGGGGCTTTCGCCATGGGTCATCGGAGTTCGAACCGGCTTACGGTTGCCTGGAGTCCTGCCCGATCTCGCAGGGGGCGGCGATGCTGGCTCTGCTCGACTACGCCGCGTGGCCGCGGGCGGTGTCATCGACCGTCGGGCAGATTGCCAATACATTTGCACGTTTCTGGGAGTGGTTCTACGGCTTCTTCTGGCGGCGGGGCAATGGATGGCGCGCGCCGTTGCCGTTTGACGGATTCTGCGGGGTAACCAACCAGGATCTGGTAATCTCGGCTGTGCTGGCGCAGGCGCAAGCGCTGTATGGGGGCCATCTGTATGACCGGGTGGGCTTGCCCGTGCTGGAGACGTATCTGTCGCCGCAGTACTACTATCCGTCCATCGGCCTGTTTGAGCGGGGCGACAAGCCCAACGCCGTGGAGCGGACCGGCTACTACGGGATCATTCTTGCGATGCTGCGGCGGCTGTATGCACAGACGCGTGAGGATCGACTGCTCCAGGTACATGACAATGTCACGGCGCACCTGTTTGATGCGATCCACATCGCCTCCGATGGATTGCCTCATTTCGCAGCCGGCGCCCAGACTTTTCCAGATGACAAAACCCGCGTTGCCGGCTGGATGGTGCCTCCGGTGGCGCTGTGCCTCTATCCGGAACTGTTCCTCGCCCTTGAAGATTATCTCAAGCGACATCCCAACCCCGAGCGGCAGGTCCAGTACGAAGCCGTGCGCAACACCTACGCCGCATATGTGTTTGCCGATGGCTCGGTGCCCATCGCACTCAATCCCGACAGTGAACTGTTTCACATCGTATCAACCGTCGTGGCGCTCTGGTCGTACCTGATCCACGATCGCGGCGATGTGCTGCAACCGCCCGCGACCGTCGACCAGCCGTGTATCCATCGGGAGTGCGGTAACACTGTCTGGAAGACAGCCGGTGCCCTGTGGGCTATCGAGGAAAATGGCAAGCGGATCTTTACCGGATTTCGCCACAGTTGTGGCGCGATCTACGCGGGTGACGACCTGTACCTCCGCGGTTTGGACCTGTCAGTCCTCGATCAACCGCAGATCACCGAGAAGGTCGCATTGCTCTCGGCTGGCTGAGAGGGGCACTCGGCAAGCTGAATATCCGTCCAACACAGGAAAAGGAAGCGGGGGCTGGGCCTGTTCCAGTTAACCGTCCTCATTCCGTGTTCTTACCAGCATGTTCATTCGTACCTGCCAATGCTGGTTTATCTTCCTGCTAACAAAATCCGATCTTCTGAAGCGTGCCCTCCTCCAAGGGGATAATTCATTTGTCTAAAGCATTCCTTCCTGAAATTTATTTGCTTGTTTTCATCAATGAAATACAATGAGTTTCATGAATTGTTTTCAGTGGATTCGGCATGCTGGGAGGGGGCATGGCAGCCACCGTCATTGATGTCAGCCGAAAGGCAGGGTGCTCACCGGCAACTGTATCGCGAGTGATCAACGGTACGGGACCGGTCAGTGAGCATGTTCGCAAGCGGGTGCTGCGCGCTATGGAAGAGGAAGGGTATGTCCCGCGCGAAAGTCCTCGGCGTGTGCGGCGTACGCGTGCCTTGCTACCGAGTGCCACCGGCGCTGAGATCGTGCAAATCATTTTTTGCCGGCAGGATGAGCTGGAGCGAGTCAGCGTCACCGACCGGGGCGTGGAAGTCGCTCCCCTGGAAGTGGCCAGCGAAGAAGCGATCAAATCCCCAGCTTACCGCATGACCAACGCATTTTACCAGCACATTCTTGATGGTGTGCTGGCTGAGCTGGGGGAGTGGAAGGTGCAGGCGACGGTGCAGGTCATCGGCAACCTGCTCGAGAAAGATCTGCTCGACATTGTTAACAACAGCGATCGTCGAGGTGTGATTCTCCTGGGCAAATACGATCACCAGATGGAAGAGTTTGTATCCGCCTGTGCACATCCACTGGTGTTGATCGATGCCGAGCACCGCGGTTGGCCGGATGTGGTGGGAATCGATCACGCCGACGGGATTGCCCGCGCTACCCGGCACCTGCTGGAGCTGGGACATGTGGATATCGGCTATCTGGGTGGTTCACCAGCTAACTATGGCAATCGTGTACGCCGCGACGCCTTTGTAGCGGAAATGAAGGCCGCCGGGCGGAGCGTACGGGAGGAATGGATCAGCGAGGGCACCAATCACATTGAGGAAGCCGCCGCTCGGGCAGCCGAGTTGTTGAAGCGTCAGCTGCGTCCAACAGCATTGATTTGCTTCAACGATTTTATAGCGTTGGCTGCGCTGCGGGCGGCACAGCGGGTGGGGCTGAACGTACCACAGGATCTGAGCCTGATCGGCTTTGATGACATTGACCTGGCTGCTTTCACCACGCCAGCTCTCACGACCGTCCGCGTACCAACCGAGGAACTGGGCCGGCATGCCGCCCGACAGGTGTTGATCCGCTCGGCCGCTACGAGCAATCCCCGGCAGCAGCGCGGATGCGAGGTGCGTGTGTGGACGGAGCTGATTGTCCGCGGCACTACTGCGCAAGCCCCAGTGCTGGGAGCCAGTAAAAGGGCATCCTGAGCACGATTTGCCAGTTGGGAGGAGCAATCGACAGGCGAGAGGCCCGCGAAATGGTCGGTGAGTGATGCACTCTCGGAGTTTTCACCTGTTGTGGACGGCGATAGTGGCTGGTCAACGGCAGGGCAGCATAATGGAGTTTCAAATGATGCGAGTGAGTCTTTTGATAGGCGTGATCCTCTTGTTTCTGGGTGGCAGCGCCTGGGCACAGGAAGCAACCGAGCCGCATTTCTCATTGACGGAAGAGGGGGCAGTTATCCACTGTGGGGTGGCAGGGACGTTCAAGCTTTCGCTGCCTTATTTCCGCGATCTGAAGGGAGGCAAGGTAGACGATCCAGTACTGTCAGACGATGGCAAGCGGGTGAGCTGGACCTATCCAGCTGGCGGAAAAGCCGAACTGGAACTGATCGACAAGCATACCATCAAGATCACCTTTTCCGAGTTGCCGGACCAGGCGAACAAAGCGCGCATCGACATGCGGTTGCCGGGAGTGCTCAAGGACGGCGGCAAGTGGGCTGTGGGTGATGGTTCGCTCACGGAGTTCCCTCTCGAGAAGCCCGAAAAGCCGTTTCTTTACCAGGGCAACGACACGTCCTTTACCGTAATTCATCCCACCGGCCCGGGTTTTCGCATCAGCGGCCTGCTGCCAGGAACCTACCAGCAGCTCCAGGACAACCGCGAGTGGCGGACCAACAACTTCAGCTGGTATGCATCAATCACGTTGCCGCGCGGCAATCCCAAACCCACGATTACCATCAAGCTGACTCGTCCGGAGGAGGCGTCGGCTCGGGTTGAACCGATAATCGACCGCTTTGGCCAGTTTGTCCACGTCCAGTTTGAGACCAAGGTCACCAGCCAAGAGGAGCTGCGCGAAGATGTGCAGCGCGATGCGGAGTACTATGGATCACTCAACCCGCCGCCAACGGATCGCTTTGGCGGATTGCCAGGTAGTGGTGAGAAATTGGGGCTGCGTGCAACTGGTTTTTTTCACATTGAGCGCCTTGGTGATCGCCAGGTACTGGTGGATCCTGACGGCAATCTCTTTTTCCAACTGGGGCTGTGTCTCTTTGCGACTCCCTGTGACGATTACACGACCGTCAAAGGCCGAGAGGCCATTTATGAGTGGTTACCCACAGCCGACGAACCAGCCATGAAATCAACATGGCGCCAGGGCAATCCTGGCGTTGTTTCTTTCTACCTGGCCAATCGCGTCCGGAAGTTCGGCAAACCGTTCGAGCTGGCGCCCTTTGTGGCAGAATCGATTGATCGAGTGCGCAAGTGGGGCTTCAACAGTGCTGGCGCTTTCAGCAGCTGGGACGATGCCGGCCGTGCCGAGATCCGGCGGGGCAACTTTCCGTATGTGTCGTTCCTCCCTCTGGGCAAGAATGTCGCCCCTGAACTGCCGGCGCGGAAGGTATGGGATCCCTTTGACGAGGGCATTGAGCAGCGGATGGATGAAGCGTTTGCGGCCATTGTCGCTCCCAAGGCGAATGATCCCCTGATCATCGGATGGTTCATCATTAATGAGCCGCTGATCGAGGACGTGGTTAAAGTGGTGCCCAGCCTGAAGGGCAATTGGGGGGCCAAGCGACGGCTGGTCCAGATGCTGCGCGAAAAATATCCCAGTATTGAAGCTTTCAATACAGCCTGGGAAACGCAGGTGGCCAGTTTCGATGCACTGCTGGACGAGCCGCTGATCGTCGCCACGCGGGCTGCCAGTGCCGATATGCAGGAATATTTTGAGTTGTTCCTTGAGCGCCGTTACAGCCTGGTGGACAAGTATTTCCGCAAGCACAATCCCAATCACCTGCTTATCGGTGATCGCTGGATGCCCAGTACCGCCAACAACGAAACACTGGTGAAGGTGGCGGGCAAGTATCTCGATGTCATCAGCGTTAATTACTATGCATATGGCATCGACAAAGCCTTCCTTGATCGCCTGCATCGCTGGTCAGGGGGCAAGCCGTTGTTGCTGAGCGAGTTTTATTACTCCGCCCGCGATCAGGGCCTGGCTGGCGGAGGAACCCGCGTAGCCGATCAGCACGAGCGCGGCTTGGCCTATCGCAACTACGTTGAGCAGGCAGTGGCGACCGGATATGTCATCGGTGTGCAGTGGTTCTCGCATCTCGATCAGGCAACCACCGGACGTTTCTTCCAGGGCTTCAACGGCGAAGCCTTTGCCAATGGGTTGGTGAATGTGGCTGACCGGCCATATAAACCGTTCCTGGCTGAGGTGATGAAGACCAACTATGGCATTTATGACGTGATCCTCGGTAAGCGCGAGCCGTTTGCCTACGATGATCCGCGTTTTGCTCTCAAAACCGAGACGGCAGCCAAAACGGTTGCGGTATCGCGGATGACGCAGACGGTCGTGCTGGATGGCCAGCACAGCGAATGGCCGGCTGTGCCACCAACCCGCATCGGGGAGGATCGGCTGGTACTGGGGCATGGGACAGACCCGTTTGAGGCGTCGTATCGCCTGGCTTGGGATGACGACCACTTCTATCTTTATGCCGAAGTGCGCGATACCACCCCGATGCAGAACCGGCGCCCGGATCATCAGATCTGGGGCGATGACAGCATCGAGTTGTTTATTGGCCCGGAAAATCTTGACCAGGGCGGCACACTACAGTTCGGCGACCGCCAGGTGCTGATTCGCGCTTTGGCGCCCGATCCGGAACTGGCGCCGATCTATTTCCTGAATGCTCCCCGGCAGGTTGAGGCGCAGGTTGTAGTGGTCCCGACAGTTGATGGGCAGGGATATGTTATTGAGGCGGCTATCCCCTTTGCAGCCCTCGGGTTTGTTCCCACGCCGGGGCAGGAAATTCTCTTTGACGTGTGTGTCAATGACGGTGGCGGAGGGCGTCGCCAACTTGCCTGGAACGGCACCAGCCGCAACTCCAGTAACCGAGGTGTCTGGGGACGGGCTGAGTTCATGCGCTGAATACTGTTCCTATAGACGTACAAGCCGCGGATGGCGGACATTCACTGTCCACTATCCGCGGCTGTTTTTTTTTAGGAGAGATGTTCCTGTGCGTCACACCTGATTTGCATCATTTGTCAGGCTCCCTGACAGGATGTGTTCAGGGGGAGATGTTATCGTCATAATGGTCAGGTAAATCGCTGCACAAACAGTTTGATCAGCAGTGGCGAAGCGTCCTGGCGGCTGGTTGTGCTGCGTCCAGTCACTTCATAGGAGATACCATGCGACAACGTTTTCTGCTGGCGATGGGGGCAGCATGTCTCTGGTTCGCGATGACAACGGCTTCGGTCGAAGCGGATGAATCGGCCGAGGTTCACGCGCAACTGGAGAAACGCATCGAAAAGCTGGAATCGGTCGTAGTGCGTGATCCATTTCGACCTCGCGATACAGTCCTCGCCCGCCTGGAGGCCATCGAAAAGACGCTGGCTGAGCGTGACAGATCCGCAGCCGACGCAGCCCGGCAGCAGCGCAAAGAAGACATAGATCTTCAGCGCACTCTGGAGGCAATAACCAAGCAGATTACCCGGATGGACGATCGTCTCAAAGCACTGGAACGAACTTCGTCAAAAGCGACAGTCGAACCCCGCGAGATCGAGAACCTTAAACGGGACCTCGATGCCACCAAGCGAACCTTGAAATCACTGGAGGATCGCTTGCGCCGCCTGGAGTCCAGCCGTTAGAAACTCTGATGTCTCTCTGCGTGGTACGGGCACTCGATGACCCGTCGGTATGCCCGGCGGCCTTCGGCCTTGCTGCCAGAACGATGCTCTAATGTTCTGTCGGCTTCTAAAGAGGATCCCAGCGACAAGCGAACTGACTGTGCAACTTCAGCCAACTCCGGAGCCTGCGGCTACCAGTCATCGTTGGACACGATCAGCCAGTGTCTCAACAAAACCCTGTACTGTACGAGGGGATGTCAGCACGACGATATGCTTCTCATTTCGGCAGGCATTGAGCTTGCAGAGGATCTCAGGCCGCTGCGTTCGGCGGTACTGCCACACCCACCGGAGGAATGCGAGGTCAATTTTCTCGGGACAACCAGGTGTCATGTCCGGCCGGCTGCGCCCGTGATACCGAATTCGCCGCCGGATCACACGTTCCAGACAGCGCCAGCGCGGCAGATCAAGAAAGATAACCATGTCTGCCGCGTCAAAACGCCAATCCTTAAGTCCGCCGTAGTTGCCATCGATGATCCAAACCGGCCGATGTGCCAGTTCACGCACCTTAGCGTCCCATTGTTCTGCGGTAGGTTTTACCCAGCCCGGCTGCCAATGCTCCCGATCCAGGTGAATCACCGGCAGCCCCAGTATTTCGCCCAGTCGCCGTGCCAATGTCGACTTTCCCGCGCCGCTGCAACCGATGACCATGATGCGACGAATGGAGGAGGTGGGGGGCTGCTCGATAATTGGATCAAGGTTTGGCATTGGGACGATGTGTCTTTTCAACACGTTGTGACTGATGACTCATCGCTCTGGCATCCATCGGGGTTGCCTATAGAACTCTGGGATGCCCATACACTATAGCGGGCAGTGTTATGGACAAATCTTGTAGGCGTGCCTCATTAAGGTGCAGCTATTGCGCAAAAGAAAAAGGACATGCGTTAACGCAGGTCCTTATCCCTCAAAAAAATAGCGGGGGCACATCCCCACAACGTTCGTGTTGCCAATCCCGCTTCGTTTCCGTCCCCCTACAAGCTCGCCAAGCAGCAACGATGGACCGTGCCGTTTCGCCTCGTGGCCGATGGCGAGTTCGGCCTGGTACCGCAACGCATGAAGCGTTGAGCGGGCCTTTGGCAGTTACGCCATAACCTGGCCATCGCAGGCGAGTTGGCCA
>CAZSJB010000122.1:0-8036 GCA_964606625.1 uncultured Tepidisphaeraceae bacterium
CGGGCTGTGCCTGCCCGCCTGCCCCACCTACACCGAAACCGGCCACGAAGCCGACTCCCCCCGCGGTCGCATCCAGCTCATGCTTGGCTTGGCGGATCGACAGATCGAACTGACGCCCTCGGTCAAGCATCATCTGGATCTCTGCCTCGACTGCCGTGCGTGCGAAACCGCCTGTCCCAGCGGCGTCGTCTACCACGAGCTGATCGAAGATGCCCGCCTGCGCTTCGCGCAACAGGGCCAGCCGGTCGTCAAAAGCCGCCTTATGAAATGGATGTTCTTCCATGTCCTGACGCGTCCTGAGCGGCTGAAATGGGCCATGCTGCCCGCACGATTGATGCAGAAGGTCGGCCTGTATGGGCTGCTGCGAAAACTGGGAGTCTTCCGGCTGCTGCCCGAGTCATTCCGCAAGATGGAGCAAATGCTGCCAGACGACGGCCCGCTGTGGCCGGTAACACTGCCGGAAATCCTGCGTGCCAAACAGCAGTATCCTGTCGACGCCGAACCGGGCCGTCCGGTGGATCAGCCGCCGCTGAAGCGGGTTGCCTTCTTCGCCGGCTGTGTCGGCAGCGTCATCTTCGACAAAGTCAACCACCAGGCGGTCGAGCTGCTGGCAGCCGCGGGATGCGATGTCATCTCACCGCCCCGGCAGGTGTGCTGCGGCGCAATCCATCATCACAATGGCGACGCCCATTCAGCGGAGGACATGGCCCGACACAACATCAACACGTTCCTGCCTGAAGGAGGTGACCATGTCGATGTCATCGCTACCAATATCGCCGGCTGCGGCGCAATGCTACGCGAATACGATGTGCTGCTGCGCGACGATCCGCACTACGCGGACCGCGCTCGCCAGTTTGCTGCCAAGGTGCGCGACATCAGCGAGGTGCTGGTAGACCTGCCACTGCCGATTACACATCCCGTGCAAGCCCGCGTCACCTACCATGATGCCTGCCACCTGGCCCATGCCCAGCGGGTGACGATTCCGCCCCGCCGACTGCTGGCACAGATTCCCGGCATCGAGCTGATCCCTCTGCCCGAAAGTGACATGTGCTGCGGAGCCGCCGGCACTTACAATCTCACCCAACCGGCCATGGCTACCCGGCTGGCAAACCGCAAGCTCCGAAACATTGACACCACCGGCGCAACGCTGTGTGTCACGGCAAACGTCGGCTGTGCCATGCACATCCAGTCGCAAGCCGCTGCCTCTGGTAAACCGCTGAAGATCCTTCATCCGGTCGAGCTGCTGCACCAGGCGGTGTTCGGACCCGATCCATCGTCAAGCCGATAACGGTTCGCCTCAGCCTTCGCACCATGCACCGATCGCACGCATGAGGCTATAGCCAAACTGCCTGGCCGACTCCGGGGTGATCTGCACACCCTAGACATCCGCATATGGGATTTCCAAAGAGCTTGCCAACGGTACTCCCCCCGCCTCTGCCATCCATCGGCTGCACGAAACACCAGCCGATTCGTTGCTTTCACAGTTCCAGGCAACGCCAAACGGCAGATCATCTCTGACCTGATAAGGCAACACACCGTCATGGCATTGCTCCAGGATTCGTCCAAAACGCTGCTGCCGTTCCCAGACCCCTGTATCCCGCGCCCCCACCTGGTAAATGGCTTGGTTGTACCGGCCCATCAGACCCGGACAGTGCAGATCAAAAGCTATGCTAAATGGCGGATCCCCCGCCTTTGTCACCAGTTCACGAATCGCGCGGGTTTCAGGATAGATCCCCGTTGGCATGTAATCGCGATTGTGGTCGTGCGGGCGACGGTTCTTTCCCTGATCGCCTGCCTGCACCCCATCCAGATCGACCATCGGCACGGCGACAATCTCAACGCCCGGCGCTACAGACGGGTCCTCCAGCGATGCATCCAGTGCCCCTTCCAGCACATAGCTGGCCATCGCCTCACAGCAGTGATGTCGCGTCGTCAGCAGCACGCGATGCCGGATCGAGTCCGCCGGTTTGATGCGCAACAGCGGAACGGCTGCATCGCTCCGGGTATGACACAGGATCTTCCGCTCCAACCGAGGCGTCTCTCGCCACCGGCCCAGCCAGACTTCAAGATTCGTCAGCACATACGGCATGCCAACCGCAAACCGCACATCCGAGGCGCCCTGGTCGAATGGATAGGAAAATGCGGTCTGCTCTGGAGATGTCTGCCCAGCCCACTGCCAGGTCTTGCCTTTGTCACGACTGATTGCCGGCCCATGCACGCCGATCAGGTGCGGCTTGGGAAACCGGAAGGTCAGCGTGCGGCCTTCGGCGCCGCACACACGAAAGCACCAGTAAAACCACTCACCTTCCGTGTCGCGCAGATCCGGCTGAAGGTTCACCATGTCGCCTTCAATACCATTGACCTGAACGTTCCCACCCGGAAATCCGGTTTCGATGGTGAAGGGGCGCGTCAAGGGACAATCGTCTCCGCGTCAGTTCCAGTGAATCAATCCCGGCTCGAACGGCGTTGCCAGGTCCGGATGTCCCGGGAGGATGCGCACCGCAAAGCCCTGTCGGCCGCTTTGGGCGCAGCGGATCTGACCGACAAACAGGTGCCGGTTCGGTCCCATCTCGCGCGCATGTTGCATCTTCAATGCCTGCGCCTGCTCGATCTCTCCCGTGGCGCTGATCGGTCCGACAAACATCTCAACACTCACCTCATCTGGGGAGAGATCCGGCAGATCCACCAGCGCTTCGACCTGCATTTCCTCGCCGACCCGGTAATGTCCATTGCCGGAGGTATGCACGCCCACGATCTTGATCCCGCCCCACCGCTGGCGGAGCCGATCTTTAGCCTGCGCCAGTTCGATCGAGCGCTTCATCCCATCGGCTGCCAGCAGCTCGCCGCGATCGTGCGCGGGCACGTAAAACCGCTCGGTGTACTCCTGCACCATGCGATTGGTGTTAAACACCGGTGCGAGGCGACGCATGCAGTTTTTCATCCGCTGGATCCATTCCCGCGGCAGCCGGTCGGCGTTGCGCTCGTAGAACAGCGGAACGATCTGCTTCTCGAGGATGTCGTAAAGGGCCTGGCTTTCGATCGAATCCTGCACATTGCTGTCGTGATACGTCTCACCGCGGCCGATCGCCCAACCCAGTTCAGGGTCATACCCTTCCACCCACCATCCATCCAGGATTGAGCAATTCAGCACGCCATTGACTGCCGCCTTCATCCCGCTGGTACCGGAGGCCTCCATCCCGCGCCGGGGCGTGTTCAGCCACACGTCCACGCCCTGCACCAGGTACCGCGCGATGTTCATGTCGTAATTCTCGATAAACACCATCCGACGGCGCACATCCGCCTGTCGGGCGAACTGCACGATCGCGCGGATCAGCTCTTTGCCTTCGTTGTCAGCCGGATGCGCCTTACCCGCGAACACGAACTGCACCGGACGCTTGCTGTCGGTGATCAACCGTCGCAGCCGTTCAGGATCGCGCAGCAGCAGGGCGCCGCGCTTATACGACGCGAAGCGACGCGCGAAACCGATCGTCAGTGCCTCCGGATCCAGCACTTCCTCGGCTGTGGCGATCTCGTCATATGATCCACCTCGCTTGATAAGCTGCTCGCGCAGGGTCTGCCGTGTCCAGGCGACCAGCCGTTCGCGACTTCGCTCGTGGGCACGCCACAGCTCCTCATCCGGAATCTGGTTCACGTTCTCCCACACGGACTGGTCGGTCGGATCGTTTCGCCACCGGTCGCCCAGATACCGGTCCAGCAGATACCCGATCTCATTGCCCAGCCACGTCCGCGTGTGGATCCCGTTGGTAACGTGATGGATCGGAATCTCCTGTGGCGGCACCTGCGGCCAGATGTTGTGCCACATCTGACGCGATACATCCCCATGCAGCGCCGACACGCCGTTGATCCCGTCCGCCAGCCGGATCGCCAGCACCGCCATCGAGAAGCCTTGCTTGTGGTTGGTTACATCCTCCCGGCCCAGCGCCAGGAATCCTTCCTCATCCAGCTTGAGACCCGGAATGTAGTTGCGGAAATACTTGAGCATCAGATCCGGCGAGAACATGTCGATCCCAGCCGGCACGGGCGTGTGCGTCGTAAACACGATGGTCGCCATTACCTGTTGACGTGCCTGATCAAACGTCAATTCCGGATGCGACTCCAACAGCATGCGGATCCGTTCCAGCGCCAGGAACGCCGCATGCCCTTCATTCATATGCCACGTCGTGATCTCCTCATTGAGCGCTTCCAACGCCCGCACCCCGCCAATTCCCAGGACAATTTCCTGCTTGATGCGCATCTCTGTCCCGCCACCGTAGAGGCGCGCGGTGATGTCGCGATCCGTGGGCGCATTTTCCGGCAGGTTCGTGTCCAGCAGGTACAGCGGAATCCGACCGACGCTGACTTTCCACACCCGGCAGAACACCGCGTTGTCCGGCATATCGACGCGCACGCGCACCGGCGATCCATCGGTATAGCGCAGGGGTTCGATCGGCAGGTTGTAGAAATCCAGCTCGGGATAAGCTTCCTGCTGCCAGCCGTCGCCGCTGAGATACTGTTGGAAGTACCCGTTGCGATACAACAACCCCACCCCCACCAGCGGCAGGCAGATCTCGCTGGCGCTTTTCAGATGATCGCCGGCAAGCACACCGAGGCCCCCGGAGTAGATCGGCAGCGACTCATGCAGCCCGAACTCGGCTGAGAAGTACGCCACCTTCATCCGGGTATCGCCGTATTTCTTATGAAACCACCCCTCCTCATCCATGTGCTGCTTGAAGGCTTCATAGACGCGGCTGAGATGGGCCAGGTAGCTGTCATCGGTGGCCGCCGCAGCCAGTTTCTCCTGGGACATCCGCCCCAGCAGCTTCACAGGATTGTGATACACCTTCTCCCACAGCTCCCGATCCAGCCGCCGGAACAGCTCCACCGCGTCCGGATGCCAAACCCACCACATGTTCCCCGCCAGCTCCATCAACGGCGCAAGCGGCTGGGGAATGTCAGGAAAGACCTGAAACGATCGAACATTAGGAATGGCAAAGGAAGCCATGATTGTCAGTACCTGTTAAACCTGTAAACCCAGTGCGCGCAGCACAACTCCGATAGCCCGATAGCTTACAACAATTATCGGCACACCCCATCCCTCCACAAAACCCCATTTTCCCCGTTCCCCCACTTTCCCAGATCATGCTTCAGTTCGCTTGGCGTAAATGGGTGATCCATCGGCTCCTGACTAAGAGGGGAACGCCATCGTGATGTCGTCGCCCCGCAGAAACGGTCATCCGTATTAAGTTTCATGCGCAACACCCGTCTTGGGTTCGTTTGAGAAAAAGTAAAGCCTCATTCAAACCCAGCCATCCCTGCCGACACCCGAAAAACACGGTTTCTGCAGAGTTTGGCGTGGGTTCGATTGGGTTCGTTTTGGGTTCGTTTTCGCACCGTAGCGCAACAGGCCTTTGGATGATTTCGCCCCAGCCGGTTGACCCTTCGCGGTGGCATCTATCTTTCGACCTGGTTTCGATCCATGACTCATCAGTTCATCTCCGCGCAGCAGCGACTGCAAGGCGTCTGCATCAGACGCTCTACTCTTGCTGCACTGTGCGCGTTGGGTGTGACACCTCCACACGGCAATAGCCTGATGCCTCACTTTTCTCGTGCCGCACACCCTTGACCGATCTTTATTCTGTTTAACCGGTTGTTGCGCGCCGCGGCGCGCACAATCTGCGGCAGCAGGCAAACGGATATTGTTTTGCAGGTGAGCAGCTACCTCTGTGGATCGGACAATGTGTTGAGCAGTTGCTCGACCGTGTCGCGGTCGACCATGCCAGCCACCGGCTGCATGGCATTGGCACAGCCAAGCACAACGCCCAGCCGAACGGCTTGCTCAAGGGGATCGCCCCGCTGGAGAGACACGGCAATACCGGCTGCGACGGCATCACCCGAACCAATGGGGCTCACCACTTTGACCGCTGGGGGAATCACCTGCCCGATCCGCACTTCGCCAGCCGATGATCGCTCGCCATATAGCACCGCCCCCGGGCCGGCTGTCACGACCACCTGCTCAGCCCCCAGGTTGATCAACTGCTCAATCCCCTGTCGCACATGCGATGCCTCGCTGCCCGGCAAATCGAGCGTCTGGACCAGCTCCGATACATTGGGTTTGACCAGCGTCTGCTTGGCGAGGGTAGCCTCCCGCAAATAGGGGCCGGTGGCGTCCACGATCGTTTTTGCGCCTGCCTGCTGGGCGATCCGGACACATCGGGCGTAAAAATCGGTGGGTGCCTGTGGGGGCATGGATCCGCTGAGCACAAGCACATTGGCTTGGGTGATCCGCCGGGTGAGGTGATCGAGCAGTGTCGTATATGCCGAGGGGGCAACGGCTTTGGACTCTTCCACCAATTCCGTAGCCGATCCGTCGGCTGCATCGATCACGGTTACGCAGGTGCGCGTGGGCGGCGCGACATCCACAAAATCATGAGCAATGCCGCTCGCTTCCAGATCGCTGCGGATAAACGCGCCGCTGTCGCCCCCCACGAACCCCATCACCAGCACCTGGGCATCCCTGGTCTGTGCCACCCGCGCAACATTGACGGCCTTTCCGGAAGCGGTGCGCGTGGTGCAATGCGTGCGGTTCACGGCGTTGTGCTGCACGCTGTTAAAGCGCATGGTGAGCTGAACGGTCGGGGTTGTGCCCAGGCAGATAATCATACGGGAATTGTAACGGGCGGGGAGGAAGATGGCAGACAGCGGACAGCAGGCGGCGATTCTCTGCTGCCTCCTGTGCCCCTTCATTGACACATCCTCCTTTTCATCCGACATTTCCTCCCATGTTCACCAAAGTGCTCGATGACCGATTTCCCATTCTTCGCCAGTATGCCGAGGGCAATCGTGAAGTGATGGATCTCGGCTGTGTGGATGCTCGGCCGCAGCGGAACACCGCCGGCGAACGCATCGCCAAGCCGAACTTCCTGTTCAAGCGCATCCATGAGGTGAACCCCAATGTCCTGGGAGTCGATATCGACGCCGAGGGCATCGAGCAGCTCAAGCAGCAGGGATTCAATGCCCTCTGTGCCGACGTTGAAACCATGGATCTCGGCCGGCAGTTCGACACCATCATTGCCGGCGAGATCATCGAACATTTGGAGAATTGCGGACGGTTCCTGCGGAACATGCGGCGGCACCTGAAAGAGGAGGGTGTCATCATCATCTCCACCCCCAATCCATTTTATTGTGGTCAGACCTGGAAAATCTGGCGATACGGCCGCCCGATGGTCCATGAAGACCACACGAACTGGCAGGATCCGACCACATTGGATGCCCTGCTGCGGCGCACCGGATTTGAACCGTTTGACGGTTACTGGATTCAACCCAAGCGCAATGTACTCAAGACCTGGAAGCGCTTCTTTCGCCCTTATTTCTGCAGCAGTTTCATGCGTCTGGCCCGCCCCGCCCGATAACGATTTGCTGCTGGCCAATGGCGGGTAAAATGCCCCGTTCTGAAACCAGTCCAAAATTGACATTCCTGCCCCATCCCGTCACAATTGACGCCCACGGTGGGGAAGAACAGGCAGTGGCTGGACTTACGTCTGTCGCATCGTCGAAATGAGGGTATTTTCAGGCCCTTTCGGCTGTGGCGGACATCGCACCTTTGGAGTTGCACACGATGAATTTCTCCCTCAAGAAGCTCTCGACCGTGATGATGCTCGGCTGTGTTTCCGCCTTGGGATTCGGCACAGCCGGTTGCGAGGGAGTCGAATCCGAATCCGATCGTGCCGATCGCCAAATCAGCCAGGCCGTAAACGCGGCGGTCGAGCAGATGCGGGTGGGTGATCCCGCAGCCGCGGCAGCGACCGTTCGGCCGATTCAGCAGCAGCAGGCGGAGGCTTCCGCCATCGGCAAGATTCACGCCCATGCCATGCTTGCCGAAGCCGATCTCGCTCAGGCGATCCAGATACTTCAAGAACTGGATGCCGATCAGGTCTCTGCCACGACGCTCTCCTGGCAGATCGACCAGCTCATGGATCGCATGCGAGCAGCGGGCCTGTCGGCTGAGAGCTACAAGGCCTTCAACCCGCAGGAAACGC
>CAZSJB010000123.1:0-3036 GCA_964606625.1 uncultured Tepidisphaeraceae bacterium
CGCCGATTCCAGGTCGCAGGCGTTGCCTTCATCGGTGTCGATGTGGACTTCCAGGATGACCTTGGGGTGGTAGCGCACCTTGACGCGATCAAAGGTCAGACCGCAGGGGCCTTCGATCCGCAGTTTCATATAGTCGCCATCCTTCACGCCGTAGTAGGCCATGTCTTCTGCTGACATGTGCACATGGCGCTCTGCCCGGATGACGCCCCGGTTGAGCTGGATCGCGCCTTTGGGGCCCATGACCAGCATGCCGGGAGTTCCCTCGTGATCCCCGCTGGTCCGCAGGGACAGATCCACGCCCAGATAAATGCCGTCGGTGTAACTCAGTTCAATTTGCGTGTAATTGCGGACTGGGCCGAGGATCCGCACGTTGGGGATGATCCGCTGGCGTGGGCCAACAAGCGTGACCAACTGCTCGCTGGCGAACTCACCCTCCTGGTACAGATCCTTGAGCTTGGTGAGGTGGGCCCCCGGCCCGAAGAGGGTTTCAAGATCCTGCTGGGTCACATGCATGTGGCGGGCCGAGACGTTCACCACCAGGGGATGAGGGGGGCCGCCTCCCGGCGCGACGGCTGACCGCTCCCGAGCGAAGGGCGGATTGATCTGCCCCGCCAGGCGCTGCCGCAAGACTTCGCGAACGAGCTGCTCGACCTCGCTCCGCTGAAGTATTCTCGCTCTTTCTGCCACATTAGAGCCATTATATTGCATAACTCATCTCAAATAGTGCGTAATGAATCATAAAATGTCAATACTTTTCATTAATTCTCACAACTTGTCGCCTGTGGGGACCTCCAGAGAATTGCCGATAAACAAAGTCGGCTTTAACATGGGGCGAGAGCTATGGTCATCCGAAGGCGCTATCTACCATTGCTGGAACAGTTAGGCCTGGTGGGCATGGACCAGATCAAGTCCGCATGCGGTCACCTGGTCAAGGATCAGCGGGGCAAGCGGGATGTGATCCGGTTGCTGGCGGGGGGATGCACCTTCTATCTCAAGCGTGTCTGGAAGCCGAAGTTCAAACATGGTGTGGAAGCGCTGCTGACGCAGGGCCGCGTCCGCTCGCAGTGCGGCATTGAGTGGGACAACCTCAAGCTGCTTCGCCGGCATCGGTTTCGTACACCGGAGCTGGTGGCGTATGGCGAGGAGATCATCCGGCTGCGCGAGCGATTCTCTTTCATTCTGACGCGGGCGGCGCCGGGCGACATGGATTTGCGCGATTTTGTCGAGCAGGAGCGCGATCCGCGCCGCCGGCGCGCAGTCCTGACAGCCCTGGCGAAGAAGGTACGGCGATTTCACAATGCCGGGTTTGCCACGCCCGATCTGTTTGCCCGACACTTGTTTATCGAATGGCAGGGGGATCAGCCGTACTTCACGATGATCGACCTTCAGCGGCTTGACCGCCGTCGCCGGATCGGCGATCGCCTGCGTGCCCGCGATCTGGCGGCATTGAACAGCAGCCTGCCGAATCACCTGGTCACGCCGGCGGAGCGGGTGCGGTTTCTGGAGCTGTATCGCGGGCAGCGGGATCGCACCTTCTTCCGTCGCGTGCGCCGCCGGATGGAGCATCTGCTGGTCCGCAACAAGCGACTTAACTTCTACACCCCCGCACCGCGGACGTCCTAGCACCCTTGAGGCTTCCCTTTACGGTTTATCCTTCACCACCAGGAACTCCAGCAAATCTGTGGTCAGATCGAGGAGGGCGACGGTTTTTTCCGCTGCTCGATGCAGGGCACCGGGGTTGATGATGCGCGTACGGCCTTCGTAGCGGTCATCGCAGAGGTGGGTATGGCCATGAAGCAGATAATCGTAATCCTGTCGGGCCAGCAATTGATGCATCAGCCGTGCATCATCTCCGTGCAGGACCGCAATCCGCTTGTCATTGATCGTCAGATCAGCCATGGGGTGATACCCTTGCAGGCCGATGTCTCGTCCGTAGCGAAGTAGCGGCTGGCGATCGTAGTCGGTGTTGCCGGTGACGAACGTCGTGGTAAGCCCGGCAAACTGGTCAAGCACGCGCATGGCCCCAACATCGCCACAGTGGATGAACTGTTGCGCCCCGCGCCGGTGCAGCAGCATGATGGCTGCGGCGGCGATCTCGTGGCGCCCGTGTGTGTCGCTGAGAATTCCAATAACCACGGTGGCAAGGTTACCGTCGATGCCGGGTCAGCCCAAGCCGAAGAACCCAAGCCATACAAAAAGAGGGGAATAGCAGGCATTCGATATTGCGCGCGAAAAGGGGGGCGCATAAAAAGGCTGCACGGCAGAGGACTCCATCGTGCAGCCTGGCGGAGGGGAAACGAGGCTTGTCATGGCCCGCTCCAGCAGGGCGGACCCGGTTATTGTCATGTTTATGGCAGGAAGCTTGTCATGCCTCACCTGCTCGGTACGATGCACATCAAAGGCTGTGCCAGCCGGGAACAATGTGCTCCGGTGGAGCATGGCAGACGGAGATGGGGGGAAGAATTTCATCGCCTTTTCGGGCGAATAGCGTTGTTTTCAGTTGGTCGAACGGGTTCTCCATCGGTCAGAGTGAGATTGCGGCCCACCGGCTTGAGTGATGAAAAAAGCGGCAACGGTCTCATGGATGCCCAAAGTCCGCGCACTCCCTAACATCATGAGCTTTCCATTCTCCAGAGCGCTTGCGGTTGCACGATGGCCACGTTGGATGTTCCAAGGGGCCAGTGTGCCTTTGCTGTTGATGGCGCTGCTCATCGGTTGTGCCGAGCAGGGCGGGATGCCCGGCGGCAGCCGCGGGGCCACCAGCCGGGGAGGAACGCGGATTGTTGCGGTCAACCTGAATGATCCGGTTCGCCCCCAGACGAGCGATACTCCCATCCAGATCGATGCAGCCCGCAATGAATGGGCGGGATTTACCATCCAGATCGAGGGGCTGCCGGTGCTCCAGGATCGTGGGATCCGTCGCCTGCGGGTGGGCCCACTTAAACCGATCGGCGAGGCAGATCCCATCCCCGCCGATCAGTTCAAGGTCTCGCAGGTCCTGCCCATGCCGATTGATGTGAATCGCGCCGGGTATGT
>CAZSJB010000123.1:3046-7987 GCA_964606625.1 uncultured Tepidisphaeraceae bacterium
TACCGGTTTGTCGGTGGCGCGACGCCGCCTGCCGCGCGCGATCCTGCCGTTGGAGATGCGTGACGGCCTGCTGGACCTGGCTGCGCTGCGCGATCCGGCGCGTCCGTCCGATCCCCAGGGGCGTGCCGGTGGATCGGCCTTTGAACCGCCGATTCTCTGGATCGACCTGCACGTTCCTCTCGAAGCCGAACCGGGTGAATACCACACCACCATCGATCTGCTGGATGGTCGCTCCAGGCAGCCGCTGGCCACGCTTCCGCTGCGCTTGAATGTGTATGACTTTGTCATGCCGGCGGAGCGCAACCTGCTGATGGTCAACCGCCTGCACTGGGAATCGCTCATCCAGCATTATCCGAATCGCATGGAGGCCATCACGCCGCGCCTGATGAACCGCAATGACGAGCGCTACGCCCCAGCCATTCGCATCCTGGACCAGCTTATCACGATTGCTCACGAGCATCGGGCGCAGGTGATTGTGCCGCGTCTTCAGCCCACCGTGAAATGGCCGGCGAATCAGCCGCCGCAGGTGGACTGGCGCGATTTTGACTCGGTCGTGGCGCCGTGGATGGACGGGGAGATGTTCCCCGATCGTACGCCATTGGGGTACTGGCCACTGCCGGAAGTCGATTACCTCAATAACTTCGATTATCGCTCCCAGGCGGAGTACTGGGCGGCGGCTGCGTCGCACTTTGATCAGCGTGAATGGCTGAGCCGCAGCAGCGTCTTTTTCGATAAGTCCACACCGGGACGCGCCACGGCAACCGAAGCGCTGGAGTTCAGCGTGAAGGTCGCGCATATCCTGGATGCCCATCCGCGCATCCGCGCGACCAGTCCCCTGGAAGCCGATCAACTGGTGCTGCGCACGGAAAACGATCCGACGATGATCGATCCCCTGGCAGCCGATCGGCTGATCGTGGCTGCACCGGGGTTGGTGTTCGCACCGCCCACCACGCGCTGGCCTGAGAATGTCCCGCGCCCCCAACGTTGGCTGCGTACGGATATGCCGGGCCTGGTTCCGTATGTCGGTGCCGGTGGCGATGAGCGCGACGTGCGTCTCTGGGCGTGGCTGGCCTTTCTGCGGCAGGCCAACATGATCCTATGGGATGGCGTGCTGCCGCGGGCGTCGTCTCCCACCGATCCGGCCGACCCCAACCAGATGGTCTGGTTCTATCCGGGAGAATGGTTTGGGGTGGATCAGCCGGTGCCCAGCATCCAGCTTAAATGGCTGCGCCGTGCCCAGCAGGACTTCGAGTATCTGCATCTCGCGCAGGAACGCGGCGAAGTGCTCAACGCCCTGGTCATGGCACGCCTCATCACCAAGCCAGTCCAGATCCAGCCGTACCAGCCGCTGGATCCCACCTATGCTCTCATGACCGGCACGACCGATGCCAAGGCATGGGAGGATGTGCTTGATCTGGTCGCTCGCACCATCCTGCTGCGCAAGCCGGGCGAAGCCGCCGACCCTGCCCGTCAAAGTGAGTTGTATTTGCAGACGCTTGCCTGGATTGCGCCGCAGGAACGGCCGACACTGCTCGGCCGCAGCGTGACCTGGGGATGGTCGGCCCAGGGGGGCGGTAACTGGGTCGATCTCTCGCTGGGGATCGATCTGTACAACGCCTCCGATGACCAGCCGGCGCAGAACATGCTTGAGTTCACGGCGTTGCCCGAGGGCTGGCAGGTTCAGCCCCAGCCCATCACTATTCCCACGCTCCAGACCTACCAGGTGCGCCGCGAGGAAATGACCGCCCGCTTCAACCTCGATGCGATCCAGCCCGGATCGCCCCAGCCGGTGGAGATCACCTTCACCCATGGCTATAAGCAGACCCGATCGCCGTTGTCGCTGGTTGTTCCCGTGGCAGCCAGTGATCGCCGCGAAGGCGGGCTGCGTATTGACGGATCGTTGGAGGACTGGACGCCTGAGGACGCCATCCAGCACGGTCCGATGGTCCGCATGTTCACTCGGCCAACGGTGCAGCAACACATGCTGTCGCTGGCGGATACACCGACCGAACTGTACACGACGTGGGGGGGGGATCATTTCTATCTGGCGTTCCGGCTGGCGGGTGTTGCGCCGCTGGATGCCGGCGCCGCCCGGAAGTTCATCGATTACCAGTTCCGCCGGGGCTGGGGCGAAGATCTGTGCCAGGTGCTGATCCAGCCGATCTATGACGACAACTCGGTGGGGCCGGTCCTGCATGCAGTCTTCAAACCCAACGGCAGTGAGTGGGTCGAGCGACGTCTGGATCCCCGTTCCCACGCCAATCCCTGGCAACCGCTGGAAGGCTCGGGCATTCGCTATTCGACGACCCTCGCCGATGGTATCTGGCGCGGCGAAGTGGCGATTCCGTGGCGGGTCATCAATGATCCCGTCAAGGGGATGCCGCGGCTGTTGCGTTTCAATTTTGCCCAGCACAGCAACACCACGGGGCACAGCGCCAGTTGGGCGGGTCCGATCGATTATGGTCGTGACGAAGCGTTCATGGGGTTGATCTACCTGCGTGAGCTTCAGCGCCCGGGAATGCGGTAGATCGTGACGCTGGTTTCAGACGGGCAGGACAAAACCTCTCTGGGTTGTAGGCTGGGCTGCAAACACGCAGCGGGAAGAACCTTGCGACTACTCACGGGTTTTTCGACGTGTGCGGCGGGGGCGGGGGACACCGGTTGCGGTGGCGCTGATGGCGCGCATCTGGTCCCGGATCTTGGCTGCCTCTTCATATCGCTCCGCCTGGACTGCCTTGTCGAGTTGTGATTGCAGGCGGGTCATCGGATCGACCGGCAGCTTGCGCTTGATCTCTCGCGCGAAGCGTCGCAGGACGCGCACTTCGTTGGATTTGGAATAAATGCTTTGCTGGCCGAATCGCCGGAAGAATGCGCGAAGGTCAGCCAGTCCCTTCCGGATCTCCTCAAGGGCGCGCTTGTACTCCTTGTTCTTGTAGGCGATCGACGCCCGGGCGCGCACGTTCATCATGATCAGGTAGGGGCGGTACTGTTCGAGGATCAGGCGATCGTGCTCGTCTTCAGCAAACTGGTTGCACAGGTCGAGCACGCGCAGGTTGCGTGCGGTGTCACGGACGACACCACTGTAATCCTCCAGCACGAACAGGCTGAGATAGCGATGGTAGTACATCGCCGCCTCTTCGCGCAGCGACTGGCATTGCTCACCAGTCAGGTGGAATCCCAGATCGGTTCCATTGATGCGGCGATGCTGGTCAAGTTGTACTTCGTAGAACTCCAGCAGCGACTCACAGCCGTGCGGCGTGGCTCCGTCGGGGCGGCCGGACATCTCCATCTGCAGCAACCCCAGATCCAGACGCATCTGCAACTTGGGGCGGCCGTCCTGCCCCGTGATCTTGCGCACGTTGACCGTGCCTGATTCATAGTCCCAGCCCTTGAGGATCGGGCTGATGTCCTTGCTCGGACGCTTGTTCTGGCGCTTGCGGGGTTGCGGTCGTTCGCTGCTCATACTGGTTTCGCGGAAACCTGCTGGCAGGTTTCCGTCCGTTTCGGTTTCCTTATGTTACCTACGTTATTGTAGGCATGGTCTTGTTACGGCGCAAAATGATGTCAGGTTTGTCCGCAGGGTTTCCACATCGCACGATGGCAGCCCGCTCCAAGGCCGCCTCACAGAGGCCAACCTGCTATAGTATCGTGTATGAGTGGTTCCAATCCTCTGAAGCATCTTCATGACCAGGCTGACGCCGAAATGCAAGCCTATGGCGATATCGAGATCGTCAGCACCTTTGGTGAACCCCAGGCGGAGTATGCAGCCATCCATAAATCCTGCGGCATGATGGATCTGCCCCATCGGGGGATTCTCCAGCTTACCGGGGACGATCGGTTTCCCTTCTTGAATAACCTGGTCACCAATCAGGTTTGGGATAAGGAAACGAAATCGCCCATGGCGGCGTGCACCGGTGTGTATGCGTTTCTGCTGAACACCAAGGGCCGCATCGTCACCGATCTCAATATCTTCGAACTCGGCGATCGGATGTGGCTGGAGATGCAGGCCCATATGGTGCCGGTCATTCGGGATCTGCTCGATAAGTACATCTTTGCTGACAAGGTTGAGCTTGCCGACCGCACTGGTGAACTGCACCAGATCGCGCTGCACGGTCCCGGGGCCGGGGCAGTGCTTGCCGAGGCCAGTGTCGGTAGCCTGCGCGAACTGGAGGAGATGCGCTGTGCGCCTGCCAACCTGTTTGGTCGCGAGGTCCACATCTGGCGCGATGATCAGACCGTTGCGCCGGGATTCACCATTGTCTGCGAGATTGACGATGCACCGGTGATCTGGACCAATCTGCTGGCCAATTTCGGTCAGTCGGATCAGTTGGGCAAGCGTCGCCTGCGGCCGATCGGCTGGGCGATGTACAACGCCACCCGCATCGAAGCCGGGCGTGCGCTGTTCGGAATCGACTTTGATGATTCGGTTCTGCCTGCCGAGACGAGCCTGCTGGAGCGAGCCGTCAGTTTCACCAAGGGGTGTTACCTGGGCCAGGAGATCGTCGCCCGCATGCACGCCCGCGGCGCGCTGGCACGTAAGCTGGTGGGCTTGATCCTGGATGGCGACACGGTCCCCATCGCTGGGGAGAAACTCTATGACGATGAGGGCAATGAAGTGGGTGGGATCACCAGCAGCACGCTGTCGCCGGTTCTCTCCAACCGGGCCATTGCACTGGGCTACGCCAAGCGGGGGTACTTTGATATCGGGACGAAGTTGCAGGTGCCGGCTGAGGGATCGATGCGACCGGTGACCGTCACCTCGCTGCCTTTCGTCAAGCCGATCCCGATGCAGGGCAACTGATCGCCCATCGCTCCGGCCCGATCCCTCAATGGGTTCGTTTGCGACTCTTTTATCCAATCCAATCCGTGTTTTTGCGCCAAAAACACGGATTCTTGGGTTCGTTTTGGGTTCGTTTTTCACTCTCCGCCATGCCGGAATCG
>CAZSJB010000124.1:0-7978 GCA_964606625.1 uncultured Tepidisphaeraceae bacterium
CAGGCAGACAAGCAGGAAGTTCACGCCTGCCCGCTGGTATTTCGGCTCATAGCCCGATACCGCCGGCGCCACGAACAATCCGGTGGCCAGCCACGCGGTCGCAATCCAGAAAATGCCAAGCTGCGTATGCCAAGTCCGAGTGACCGCATAGGGCAGGTAATCGCTTAACGGGAAACCGAAAAAGTGCAGACCTTCCACGCCATAGTGGGCTGTCAGCCCTCCCATGCCCAGTTGAGCCAGCATCAGCGCCGCCACGACCCAGAAGTACTTCAGCGTCGCACGCATGCTGGGGGTGATTCCCAGCTTGAGTAGCGGATTCTCGGCTGGCGGCTCGTGCGGTTCTTCACCTTTGTGGCGCTGCACCGCCATGTACCAGACGATCGCGCCGATACCCGCCAGCAGGAGGATGACGCTGGCAATCGACCAGAGCACGATCGCGCTGCTGGGACGATTGTCTATCAGATCTTCATGGGGCCAGTTGTTGGTATAGGTAACGGTTGAGTCCGGCCGCTCTGTCCCACACGCCCATGCCGCCCAGAAGAAAAAGCCATTCATCAGCCGCATGCGGTCATCCGACTTTACGCTCATGGGCGGAATCGCGTACGACTCGCGCAGCCACTGCTTCTCGGGATCATTCCCAAAAAGTCCGGCGTAATGAGCCGACAGCGCTTCGATGGCGGCTGCCCGATCAGCGGAGATGACCAGATCACCGGTCTGCGGATCGTAGGTATTGGTACGGATCTCCCGCTTGAGGCGGGCTTTAAGCGCTGCCTGCTGCTCGACGGAAAGCGCGTCGTAGGTCTTGCCGTGTTCGCGCTGGGCCCATCGATCCAGCAGCCACACGGCTTCGCGATGCAACCAGTCCGCAGACCAGTCCGGCGCGACGTAGGCTCCATGACCCCAGATCGATCCTACCTCTTGCCCTCCGATTGACTGCCAGACGTTCTGGCCGTCACGAATCTCCTGTCCCGTGAACAGCACCCGTCCGTCGGTCGTTACGACGCGCTCAGGCACCGGTGGCGCCTTGCGGTACATGTCCACCCCGAAATACCCCAGCACAGCGAATGAGCCCACAACCACCAGTGCCAGTCCGATCCATAACCCGCGGTATCGCATAAGCAGTTCCTGTCAAAATACCTCTGCGCTATTCTGGATGCATATATCCAGTTTGCTTGACGCGGGAAACGTATCACGTACAATCTGGATATCAAGGTCCATTTAGATTTTTTTATTGTCGCCGATTGCCCGACTCCCAGCTCACCCCTGAACCATGATCTCCCAAGCCGCCGAATATGCCCTTCGTGCGATGCTCCTGCTGGCGGTCGACAACGGCTTGCCGCTGACGGCCTCCCAACTGGCAACTCGAGCACGCATCCCCAGCGGATATCTCTCCAAGGTGCTGCAAACCCTCGTACGGGCAGGGCTGGTAAGCAGCCAGCGCGGTGTAAACGGGGGATTTGTGCTCAGTCGCGCACCTGAATCGGTTACCCTGATGGATGTCGTCAGAGCGGTCGATCCGTCCCATCGGATCCGAGCTTGTCCGCTGAACATCCCCGAGCATGTGACGCTGTGCCTCCTGCACCAACGGATCGACGCAGCCGTGGCTGCCGCGGAGCACGAACTGCGGGGCACGACACTTGCCGACCTGATCGCGCAGCAGAACACTCCCCCGCTTTGCCACAGCGTCTCCCTTGCGGCCACAGCCGTCGGCCCAGCACCGCAGAACGATGATTAATGCAACCCACCTGTACACCGGAGCATGAAAACCATGGTTGCCTCCACCCCTTCGACCTGTTGTGACATCACCGCTGAGACGATGATTCCCGACCTGTTGCGGGATCATCCGCAGACCCGATGTGTGCTGGATCGCCATGGCCTGAAGGGATGTGGCGGGCGGTTGGGACCGGTCGAGTCGATCGGATTCTTCGCCCGGGCGCATGGAGTGGATCAGCAGCAGTTGCTCAGCGAGATTCATGCAATGCTTCAGCAGCCGGCATCGCCCCCCCCTCCCCAACCGGCATTGCCTTCGGTCGCGGATACGATCTATCGCCGATACTTCCTGGCGGGAATCGGTCTGATCCTGACGGCTGGTGCGACCTGGGGTGCGTGGCTGTTGTGGCAGATAGGCCTCACCGGCACGTTTACGGGCGTCTCGGTGCATCACGTCAATGCTCACGGCCACGCCCAGATTTACGGATGGGTGGGATTGTTCATCATGGGGTTCGCGTACCAGGCCTTTCCACGGATCTGGCATACCACGTTGCCTCGCCCGCGCCTGGCTGTGGCGGCATTTGCGCTGATGGGCTTGGGATTGATCATCCGAACGATCGGCATGACGGCGTATACCGCGGGCGGATACGCCCTTGGCGCAGCTATGACTGGTGGAGTGCTCCAGATGCTCGCGATCGGCATCTTCATTGGCCAGATAGTGGCCGCCTATCGCGGTGGTGATGCCAAACTGTCGCCCTATGTGGCGTTCATCTTTGGTGCCCTGTTCTTCTTTGGCGCGCAGGCTGGGCTGGATCTGTGGCACACCTACACGACGATGACCGCCACCACAAAAGAGCAGCTTGTCTGGTATATCTCGACGTACCAGGCGCCGCTGCGCGACCTGCAGATTCATGGGCTGGCGCTGTTCATGATCTTCGGGGTTTCGTTGCGGATGCTGCCGGCGTTGTTCAACCTTCCGCAAATCAATCTCCGGCGGGCGTGGTGGGCACTGGTGATCCTGCTGGCGGCCGTCATCGGGGAATCGGTAGTGTTCATCCTCTATCGCCACAGTGGCAATCATGCCGTGGCGCGGCTGTTGATGATCCCATGGATCATGCTCGCCATCGGCTGCTGGATGGTCGCCGGGCCCTGGAAGCTGTGGAAACCGCTGCCGGTTCAGGATCGCTCGGCCAAGTTTATCCGTGCCGCCTATGGCTGGCTGGGAGTGTCGATGGTGATGCTCCTGCTGCTGCCTGTCTATCAGACCATCAGCGGGATTCCGTTCAGCCATGCGTACTATGGAGCCATTCGTCATGCGATCACCGTCGGGTTTATCTCACTCATGATCATGGGAATGGCAGCCAAGGTCGTGCCGACGCTCAACGGTGCCGATCCGCGAAAGCTGTCGCCTCTGTGGGGGCCGTTCATCCTGATCAATCTGGGATGCCTGCTGCGAGTTAGCCTCCAGACACTGACAGACTGGCATCCGGTGTTCTTTGCCGTGGTCGGCATCAGTGGGGTTCTCGAAGTCACGGCGCTCGCATGGTGGGGTGCACATCTGGCGCGGATCATGTACCACGGCATGCGCCGGGAGCGCGATCCTGACCCCGCGAAGCCCATCGCGGGCGACCGCCCTGCCACGATCGAACGTGACATGCGCGTCACAGATGTCCTGGGCTGGTTTCCCGAGACAGCCAGCGTCTTTGACAACTATGGATTCACGCTGCTGCGCAATCCCGTAGCCCGACGAACCGTCGCCCGAGGAGTGACGCTGGAACAGGCCGCCCGCCTGCGAGGCGTGGATGTCGAGACTTTTGTGGCGTCCCTGCGGCGCAAGGCAGGATTAGAGGCCTGTAATGAATGTACCCACACCGACGTGGGTGGACCGTGTGATCCGACCTCTGGCTGTGCAACTCATCGCACTGTATCAACAGCGCAATCCGTGCCGACTGGGCACTGAAGTTTGCGCTCAGCCAGACATTTGATTCTCCTGTCTCCTGCGCAGTTGATCCCCAAGATCAGCCAAAAGAGTATGATAGCCAGGGTGTGCGCGGAAGAATCCATGACCACATCAATGGCTGAGGGAACGAGGCAGGAGGAATACCCAGCCTACCTGCGCACGCAGTTGCTCACGTATATCGGTAACAAGCGTTCTCTCCTGCCCCTGATCGAACGCGGCGTGCAGGCAGTCCAACGACGCCTCGGCGGGCGAACCATGCGAATCCTTGATGGATTTGCCGGGTCGGGCGTCGTCTCTCGCTTGTTCAGGCGCTATGCCAGTCGACTGATCTCCAATGACTTCGAGCCCTATGCTGCGGCAATCGGGCGATGCTACCAGAGCAACCGATCCGAGCTCGATCTGCCGCACCTTCGACAGGTTCATGGAGAACTCGAGCATGCCGCCCAGTTGCTTCCTGTGCGTGACGGGTTGATCCGTCGTCTCTACGCGCCGCAGGATGATGCGAATATTCAGCCTGGAGAGCGCGTCTTCTATACTTCCGACAACGCCGCGCGGCTGGATTCGTATCGAAGGCTCATCGGCGAACTTCCCTCTTCCGAGCGGGATTTCTTCATCGCTCCCCTGCTGGTGCAGGCATCGATCCACGCCAACACCTCCGGGGTCTTCAAAGGGTTTTACAAAAACGCGCAAACCGGCATCGGTCAGTTTGGTGGCAGCGGCCGTCACGCGCTGTCGCGCATCTTGCGACCCATCCGGGTACCGTTTCCCGTGCTCAGCCGGTTCGAGACCGATGTGCAGGTCACCCAGCTCGATACCAATCAACTCGTCCGCCAGACCGGCGCGCTGGATCTCGCTTACTTCGATCCACCCTATAACCAACATCCGTACGGATCGAACTACTTCATGCTCAACCTCCTGCTGGAGTACCGCCCGCCCGCGTCGATCAGCCGCGTTTCGGGAATCCCGAATACCTGGCAGCGCTCCGCCTACAACCGACGTGCCCAGGCCCGTGAAGCCCTGGCTGATCTGCTGGACAATACCAACGCTTCACACATCCTGATCTCCTATAACAACGAAGGATTCATCAGTACAGCCGAGTTTGCGGACCTGCTTTCACGGTATGGCCGATACCATGTTCTGTCTCAGCGGTACAACACATTCCGCGGCAGCCGCAACCTGCGCAATCGTTCGATCCACCTGACTGAGCAACTGTTCCTCCTGGAGCGGCGATAGGCCGCTCCGGTGTTGCTGCCAAGATGGCTGTTGGTACGTCTGATTCGTTCGAGTAGGATTCGGGTCATGGCTGAATGGTTGAACAGTTTTGAAGCGAGTATTGCCTCAGCCGCCGCCTCGCTGGGACCGACCGGTGAGATGCTCCTGCGACTGGTGTTGGCAGCCATCAGCGGCGCGCTGGTCGGACTAGAGCGCGAACTTCGTGGCCGCCAGGCTGGGTTCCGAACCAACATTCTTGTCTGCCTGGGCAGTACAATGGTGATGGTGGTCTCCGTCGGATTCGCTTCACATACCTGGGCCAATGAGCCGATCCTGCGAATCGATCCCGCCCGCATCGCCTAAGGCGTCATGACGGGAGTCGGGTTTCTGGGGGCAGGCACGATCATCCATCACGGAGCCAATGTGCGCGGCCTGACCACCGCTGCTGCGCTATGGTGCGTTGCCGCCATCGGGCTGGCTGTGGGATTTGGCCTGTATGTCATCGCCTTGGCGGGATGTGTGCTGGTGCTGACTGCACTGTGGGTGCTGGATCACGTTGAAGAAGTCATGCCCAAGACGCATGTCCGTCACGTGATCATCCGAACCCGATGGCGCCCCACCTGCGTCAGTGATACCGTGCAGCATTTCCGCCGCTCAGGCTTCGAGGTGTTTGATGCCAGCTTCGAGCGTAAAGGGGATCTGGAAGAGGTGGACATCACGCTGACGATCTCCTTCCTGCGCATGCGCCAGTTGTACACGATGGAACAGCACTTCGAGTCTCAAAGTGGCATGACGCTCGTGGCTGCCAAGGCATAAATCACAGTGCCTGGATTCTGATTCAGGGCGATGTGACAGAGGGGCTGCATCACCTTTGCTTTAGGCCCAAAAGCAGCGCCGACTGGCAGTCGATCGGGCAAGGGGTCTCGAAGATGACCCTCCCAGCCCGTTTTTTTGGTAAAACGTTGCAATGTGTTGCAATCTGTTACATTGCAGCACATATCCGGGCATTTCCCGCTTCAACATACCCTGCGTTTCGCTCACTGCCAAACGAAATATTCGGAATTTTTTCGGATAGCGATGGAGGTCTTATGGCATCGCCACTTAAAACTCCGGCGGACCATTCAGGTCAGTGCATTTCTCCGGTTGGCCGGGGATGAAATCGAGCACCTGGTTACCCTGTCGCAGGGTGTGCTGGAGTTGTTCCAGGTCGATCGACTGGACGGGTTGGTCAGTGCTCACCGCCAGCGCGGCAGCTTCGCCGGCGGCATGGCCGGCAATCATCCAGACGCTTTCCAGCCGCAGGGTGGCAAAAGCGACATGGGTAAAGCTGGCTGCCCCCGGCACCAGCAGGTTGCTGCACTGCTGCGGCTGAGGGGTCAGCGCGCGATACGGGATCTGATATGCCCAGCCCAGCCGCCAGATCCGGCCTTCGTTCACAAATGCATTTTCCGATAGCGCCACACGCTGGACATGGTGGCAGTCGATGAAATGGCTGCTGATGCCGATCGTATCGGGCTTACGACGATCTTCCTGGACATCGTGCTGGGTCACGACATACACACCGCGCATGCGACGGGCTTCCCGCACATAAAGCTGATAGGGCAAATGGCTATTATCCGCGAACTCATCACGGTGCAGGCCGAGAGATCGCATCTCCTGCTGCAGGCTGGGCGGAACCACTTCGTCATGCGCCAGGAAATGCAGCAAGCCCAAGGTGTAATCGAGATGATCCTCGTAAATCTCGCGCCGACGGGTGTAATCCGCATCCGGCCAGTCGAACTGACCGCCGAAATGTCCCAGCGAGACAACCGCAGCCTGCTTGTTGTTCAACTCGAACTTGCCATTGCGCCGTTTGTACAGATCCAGCACATCTTCCAGCTTCATGGGCTGGCCGCGCTTTTCCCGATCGGCAATCCAATTCGCTAGCAGCGCAAAGCGGTTGCGATCATAGCGCTTGGGCACAGGGATCGGCACCTGTAGCGCAGGATCCTTCGCGACCGTCAGCCGGAAGTTGTAATTCATCACGGCTGGATGCGCCTCCCCTTCGCGCAGATCCTTCGCCCAGGCGCTGATCCCGGGCAGTAGATTGCCCGAGTCATCGACCGTGCGCACCTCGCATGGATGGCGGTCAAAGCGAATGCCCGCAGCCTCTTCGCCAAACTCCGCTTTCGACTCCCGGCCCACCACATAAGACACCCCCGACCGCGCCATCAGATCACCTTCATAACTGGCATCAATAAACGTGTGGCCACTGATCGTGCTGCCATCGGTCAGGATGATGGCAGTGATGCGCGTACCCGACTTCTGAACAGAATCCACCGCGACCCCACGCCGCACCGTGACGCCTGCTTCCTGGACCATCTGCTCATAGACCGCCTCGGCAACGCTTGATTCGAAGTAGAACTCCGGCTGATTCGTGCCATAGCGATCCCCCAGGCGGCGATAGAACTCCAGGGCAAATCCGCCGATGGTCCACTTGAGCATGTGCTCTGATTCCGCGGTATTGACACCGCTGGTACTCAGCCCCCCCAGGTGTGTGGTGGGCTCGATCAGCACCACCCGCGCTCCGCGCCGCGCAGCCATGCACGCGGCTGCGATGCCGCTGGGCACCCCACTGTATACCACCACATCCCAGGCCGTCTCACCCAATTGACCCATCGCGTCTATCTCTCCTATGAACTGAGTTGGAGCATCATCGGCTGGCTGGCAAGAAGCGTCAACCTGGTTCGGTTGCTTCGCCAACGGGCATACTCTGTGCGGGCTGGGCGATGCTCGGCTGAGCCTGGGTCTGGGGAAGATGAAACGCCCACCAGACAATCACGGTCGCGGCAACGCACATCAACCCGGCGTATCCAAACAGGCGCACAACGTCGAGGTCGGCAACTTCGCCCGCCACCCACGATCCCGTCACCCGCGCTACGCCCATGATCAGCATGGTGTACAGCCCCTGGATCGAATGTCGAAAGCGCTCTTCGGCTTGCGTGTTGAGAAACATCGCCGGGATAACATGCACGCCCAGTACCGTCAGCCCATAAAACGCCTGCGACGCCACGCCGACCCAGACATTGGGAAATGCCCACAGCAGCAGCAGTCGAA
>CAZSJB010000125.1:0-7926 GCA_964606625.1 uncultured Tepidisphaeraceae bacterium
TCATGAGCGCCCTGGACCGATGCGACCGCTACCGCATCTACAACCTCGGCGGCTCAAACCCGATCACGCTGTCGCGCCTCATCGACGAGATCCAAACTGCCCTCGGCAAGCAAGCCATCATCGACCGCAAACCCACCCAACCCGGCGACGTAGAGCGCACCTACGCCGACCTGACAAGATCGAAAGCCGAACTCGGCTACGACCCGCAGGTGGACATCACAGAGGGTTTGAAGCGTTTCGCGGCATGGTTCCAGGAGAATCGCGAGAAGTATCGGCTGGAGGTGTGAGGGGGCGATTAGAGAGCGACGAAGCGACGGAGGGAAGGAGGGAATGATGCGTAGGGCAGGCTATTGCCTGCCGAAACGAGAGCCGGCTATGAAGCGGGTTTTGGAGGTCATCTTCGGGCTGTTCACGATGGCGTTCGTCGCGCCTGTCGCGGAGTTAACCGCCAGCACCCTGTTCCTGACTCTCCTGTTCGGTGGCATACTGGCAATTGGGATCTCCGGGAGCGGCTATGTGTCGTACTGGCTGGCCGCTGTGCGGGCGATTGGGTGGGCAACGTGACGTAAAAGGTGACGGTGACATCCAGCTTTTTCACGTGTCCGGTAAGGGAGATCGAAACGGGGTCGGTTCTCGATCTTGTCGGACGCACTATAATACCCCGCGCCTTCTCGGCGCCCTCCGCGTCTCGGCGGTGAATCCTTGGGGTTTCAGCCTAACCCTTTGCCGCGTCACGTGTCAGTTCCTTGGGAGGATGACTCGGGGGGATGGGAAGGTGTTGCGCATTTGAATGACGGATGCGCGATGCGAAGCCACTTGATGGAGGAGGTTCTCCATGATTTTGATGCGCCAGGCGGGTTTGAGTGGTTTGCGCGAAAAAAAGCGAAGCCACTTGGGGGTGCGCCCCGGTGCGCGGAAGGCGAGTGTTCCACGTGGAACAATGCGCCTATGAGTGGGCTTGCTCCCCTGCGGGCAACTGCTGGCTGCATTCTCTCGCATGCTGCGGTTATCTCGGCTACAATGGGGGATTAATCCCACAACAGTAGAAGAGGAAGGTTGCTATGCCAGTCGACGATGTCCTGCTTGAGTGTGAAGAACAGATGGAGAAAGCCGTTGAGCACCTACGGCATGAGCTGCGGGGGATCCGCACCGGCCGGGCAACGCCGGCACTGGTGGAGCATGTGCAGGTCGATTACTACGGCAGCCCCACGCCGCTGAAGTCGATCGCCTCGATCACCGTCCCCGAAGCCACCCAGCTTCTCATCAAGCCGTTCAGCCCCCAGGACGTCAAAGCCATCGAAAAGGCCATCAACGACAGCAAGCTTGGGCTAACCCCCCACAGCGACGGCAAGCAGATCCGCCTGATGCTCCCGCCCCTCTCGCAGGAGCGCCGTGTCCAGCTGGCCACCCAAGCCAAGCAGCACGCCGAGCAAGCCAAAATCAGCGTCCGCAACGCCCGCCGTGATGCCAACAAAACCCTCGAAACCGAGCAAAAAGAAGGCATCCTCACTGAGGATGAGCTGGAACGCGCCAAGGAGCAGGTCCAGGAACTGACCAAGACCTACGAAGGCAAGATCGACGAGCTCACCGAGAATAAGCGTAAGGAAATCATGGAGGTGTGAGGCATCGCCATCCCCCCGGAACGGATTTCACGGGGGCTGGGCGCTTGCTTAGAGGGTGGAAATCGGTATACTTCCCGCCCTTACTTTCGACGATTTGTGGAGTTTATAGCCATGGCAATCGACCTCACCCCCGGCCAGACGGTTCGGGTCAAGATCAGCAAGTTCATCCGTCGCGAAATCGCCAAGCGGACGCTGGAGCGCCTGTTCATGCAGGATAAAGCCATCTCCGGCCCACTTGCGGCTCGTGCCCGCAACTTCCAAGCCAAGCCCAAGCGTCGCGGCGGCCGTATCTGGACCAAATATCCCAATAAGCTGCACCCCAACCTGGACGTCGGCGTCGAGGCCACCTTCAAGGTCACGCCCCAGACGATCAAGGATCTGAACAGCGTCAAGAATTACGTCGAAGTTCAGTAAGCCGTTGCAGCACAAGCAATAAACACAAAAAGCCCGACCGCATGGCCGGGCTTGTTTAATGCGCAGATGGACGAGTGTGGATGCGAGCGCATCCCCCCGCTACGGGGCTGAAGGCCCGTAGCCGTGCTACCGGCGCCGGCCTCGCTTCTGGCGGCGATCGGCTTCAACGTAGCCACGGGGCATGTGACGGGGTTTGAAGCGTTCAATGAAGGCGCTGTCAGCGCGTCCCCGCGAGGCGGGATGCCCCACGGCGCCCTTGGGACGGGCTTCGTTGACGCGCAGTGCCCGGCCGAAGGCCTCCTGACCATCAAGGGCCTGGATGGCAGCTTGGGCGTCGTCGGCTGTGGCCATTTCGACGAACGCAAACCCGCGGCTTTGCTGGGTATCGCGGTCGGTCACGACCTCGGCGCGTTCCACCTGTCCATGCTGGGAAAACAGCTCGAACAGGTCCGCATCATCGACGTCGTGACTCAGATTTCCTACAAACAGCTTGGTCGCCATTACTCTCCTGTCTCTGGCGGTGATGGCGATCGTTTGCTGCAGTGTTCCCGAACGCCTTGGAGATGTCAGCCACGTCGGCTGAGCCGGACGCGAAGCCCCTTTTCGATCCTCACGCCCCGCCTGCTGGACCTCGCACCGTAACACATCCCCCCGCCGTGTACCAGAAAAAACATAAATCGCCGCATCTGCATGAGTTGCAGAACATCGCCAACCTCATGCCAGCCCCCCGGTATGCCGAATAGAAAGACAGCGGGCCTGAATGGAATCGTGGATTGTCAGCCCGTCGCCCGGTGGAATTAACCATTGTCAAAAACGGGCCTAGCCCAGACGATGGATGATGGCTGATGCGGGTTGCCACCACGGGCTGGGATTCATAACCGCAATCAGCGCAAGTCAGGAGTTACCATGCAGATAAATGTCTACTCCGGAGACCGCGAAACCCGCGGTGTCAACGAAGAAGCCATCCGCAACCAGGTCCGCAACGCCGTGGAGCATTTCCAGAATCGCATCACGCGCGTTGACGTGCATCTGAAGGACTTGAACGGCCCCAAATCGGGCAATGACAAGCAATGCACCATGGAAGCCCGCGTCGCCTGCTTGGATCCGATGGCGGTCACGGCTGAGTCCGATGACCTGTGGAACGCCATTGTCGATGCAGCCGGGAAGCTCCAGCGGAAGCTGCATAGCGACCTGGAAAAGCGACGCGCACATTAATCGGTGCCGATCCAGGCATGGGGCAAAGGGGGATGGATCATCCCCCACCCCGCTATAATTCAGTCATGATTTCCCCTTGCCTGCTCCGCCTCATTTCTCGCGCGGCCCTCGCGGGAGCGTTGATCCTGTTCCTCTGCCCGACCGCCAGCGCCGAGGAGGAGTTTCTCCGACAGTTCCCGCCTCATAGCTGGCTGCAACGCTACCTGCCGGAAGATCTCCCCGCCATCGAAACCCGCGCCTATGATCGCCCCATCGATATTGCCGAGAAGCAGGTCTTCGCCGGCCGATACAAGCAGGCACTGATCACCTTGCATGAGGTGGGTGACGATGCCGATCCCGTGCGCGTGGCGATTGTCCGCGCCACAGCCATGGAGGCGCTGGGGCGCGAAGCATCCGCCCTGCGACAACTGGCTGCCCCTGCCGTCGCCAACAACCCCCAAGCTCAGGTACTGCGTGCCCGCATCCTTACGAAGCTCGGCCGTCATGAAGAAGCACTGGCGCTGCTGCGCGATCACTTGGAAGCCTATCCGCAAAGCCTCCAGGGACGCTATCTGCTGGGTCAGATTCTCGAAACCACGGGTCAAATCGATGCAGCCACCGCTGCCTATGCCTGGTTCGTCGAACCACCCCAGCAGTTCGTCCAGAAGTGGCAGGCTCGGAACCATCCGGTCTTCGAGGACGCAGCCGATACCGTCATCATTGGTCGGGCAATTGATCGCTGGGCCAATCTCACGCTGGCCTACCGTGAGAATCGACGGCTTCATGATGAAGTCCTCTCGATGTTCGTTCGTGCCTACGACGTCATCGACCGCGGTTACTGGCCCGCCCATGTCGCTGCGGCTGAGTATTTCCTCGCCCACGATGCCGAGAAGGAGGCCACCGAGGAACTTCAGCTTGCCCTTGAACGCAATCCCAATGCCCTTGATGCCCTGCTGCTCGCGGGCCGCATCGCCCTGGACAACTGGAACTTTGACGCCACTGAACAAATGATCGCTCGGCTGCGGGCGGTCAATCGCAATTACCTGCCCGCAGCCGTTCTCGAGGCCCGTAATCTGCTGCGTCAGCGCAAACCTCGCCAAGCTGAGTCGGTCCTACTGGCAATTCTCGAGCGTCAGCCGAACCACGTTGAAGCGCTCGGCCTGCTCGCCGGCAGCTATGCGCTGCAATTACGCGACGATGATATGCGGGCAATACTCGATCGCGTGGAGCAGTTCGATCCCGACAACGCGACGGCATACCTGGAAGTGGCTGAGCAACTGGCCGCCATGCGGCAGTACCCGCGAGCAGCTGAAATGTACCAGGTTGCGATCGATCGCGCCCCTTGGTGGACTGCTCCGCGCAACGGCCTAGGTCTGCTCTACACCCAAAGCGGGGATGAAGACGACGCTCGCCGCGTCCTGGAAGCAGCCTATTCTCTCGATCCGTTCAACTTCCGCACAACCAACTATCTTCGCCTGCTCGATGACCTGGCTGGTTTCGCCCGCCACGAAACTGAGCACTTCATCGTCCTGCATGACCCGCAAGCCGATCCGATCATTGCCGAGTACTTCGGCGAATACATGGAGAGCATTCACGCCGAGATTGCTGAGATCTTCCAGCATGAACCAAAGGTGAAGACACTGATCGAGGTCTTCCCCACGCATGATGCTTTCTCCGTGCGCACCACTGGTTCGCCCTGGATCGGCACTGTCGGCGCCAGCACTGGACGGGTGATCGCACTGGTCTCTCCACGCGATGATAAAGGAACCCTGGGCGCCTTCAACTGGGCACAGGTGCTACGCCATGAGTATGTCCACACCGTTACACTCTCAGCCACCGACAACCGCATCGCCCATTGGATGACCGAGGGGCTGGCAGTCCTCGAAGAGCGCACACCGCTTCGGTGGGACTGGGTGCCGATGCTGCATTACGCGGTAAAAAACGATGAGTTGTTCACGATGGATGAGCTGACATGGGGATTTGTCCGCCCGCGCCGCCCGATCGATCGGCAACTGGCATATGCGCAGTCATTCTGGATCTGCCAGTTCATCGAGGAATCCTACGGACGCGAAAAACTGCTGGAGATGATGGATGCCTTCCGGCAGGGGATGGATCAGGACGAGGCATTTCCGAACGTGCTGGGAATGAGCACCTCGCAGTTCACCGAGCAGTTCTTCACATGGGCACGCGAGCAGGTTGCCGGCTGGGGGTATGACCCTGAAACTTCTGAGCGTTACGAGGCGATGCGCAAGGAAGGCGAGGCCCTGATCGCTTCGCGGCAATACGAAAAGGCAGCCGAGATCTGGCAGCAGATCGCAGAGATCCGACCTGTTGATGCCCTGCCCCACCAACGGCTGGCAGGGATCTATCTCCGTCTCAAGCAGCCGCTCAAGGCCATCGAGCACCTGGACCGCCTTCACCAGGTCTCGCTGAAGGATAACCGTTACGCCATCACGATCGCCCGTCTGTACCGCGACAACGGCGATGTGGACAGCGCCATTCGCTACGCCACTGCCGCCATCCATATCGCGCCATACGACCTGCGCGCGCATCAACTCCTGGCGGAGTTGTATGAGAAAACAGGGAACGAGAAAGGGCTCGAGCGCGAGCGCCGCGTGATCGCAGAGATCCAGCGGCTGAGAAACCAAAGCAAGTGAGTTACTTGCTAGTGGTCGCTGGTTACTTGTGGCTGGCTACTGCTTAGTGAATAGACGATGAACTTCTCGGCCAGCTCTTCCGGCAACTCAATGCGCGCATAAGTCTGCTCCAGGTAGGCCGCCAAGGGGGCCACATGCGGAAGGTAGACGCGCGGGATGACGATCCCCGCCGGCGGTGGCGTCCATGGCTGGGCATAGCCGAACGGCAAATCCGCCAAGCCCGATCGCCGGCGCGCCTCGAACGTTTCCAGATCCCACACATCCATCATGATCGGCCGATCGCCGTAGTACCACACGTACGGTAACGGATCATGATCGACGAGCATCACGCAGTGATCCGGCGCAGCGGCGGCTTGGATCGCCTGGCCAAGCTCCACCACCGTGTAGGATGGGTTGCCGCCGTAAATCGTTTGCGGATCGCCAAACCACCGCAGCATCCGCCAGCCATGCCACGCACAAAGCCCCGCCACGCCAACAATCGTCACAACCCGCAACCCACGGGCAATCGGTTTGTGATCTGGCGTGATCCACGCAATCAGCCGCTCGATGCCCAGGGCCGCAGCGATGCAGATCCCCGGTACCACCGGCCACCACCACCAGTCATGCACCAACACCCCCTGCCGCCCCACCAGCACGTGCAACAATGCAAACGCCAATAGCAGGCGCGTCATCGTGATCAGCCGCGAACAGCGCCGCCAATCCACCCCGACCATCAGCACCCAGATTCCCGTCAGCACAGCCACCACCACGGAAATACCCCACAACCCATGCCGGCTTGCATCGATCAGCCAGCTTCCCCATGAAAAGGGGCGGTGCTGATCATCTTCTCCGCCAATCGACCGTCGCAGAAATTGATCCAGGATCAGTCGCCAGTCTTCTGTCGTCCATGCGATGTAGACATACAGCAGCGCGAAGATCATCCCAGCCAACACCGCAAAGGCTGCGATCCATTTCCACTGCCGCCTCGGCTGGGTCAGCAGAAACTGTGCAACAAGCACCGGCACCAGATAAAACGCTGGCCAGTCTGTCAGAGCCGCTGGAATGAACGCCAGCCCCAGCACTGTCAACCGGCGCAGGTTGGGTTGATCTGCAAATCGCTGGTAAGCCAACACGCTCAGCAGAACGAAGAAAATCAGTTGTGCGTTGATCACATCCGGCTGCCCCCCATACCGCAATGTCAGTGGGATAAAGGCAAACAGCATCGCTGCCAGCGATGGAAGCAAGGTCGTTCGCTCGCCGGCCCGCTGCGCCCGCCACACCATCCCATAGATCAGCGCGGTTCCTCCCAGTGTAAACAGCACAAACGGCAACCGGGTCTGCCATTCACCCACACCAAAGAGGGCATACGACCCAGCCACCGTCAGCGGAATCAGCGGTGGATGATTGGGATAGACGCGCAGCGGATCAACATGGCTTTGCCCGACCCCCTGTACCGGCAGGCCCCGGGTTGCCAGGATCCCGTATCGCAGGTAGTTGCGTCCCATAACCGCATAGTAGCTGCCCACCCCTTCCGGATTGCGGTGAAACGGCTGATCGATGACCGGCAGGCGGACCAGCAGGGCAGCCAGCAGGATCGCCGCCAGTGGCCACAAGGCACGGTTTTTCCCCATCCTCCCTGCCTGCTCCGATAAATCTGCCGGCTGATCCATTAAATCCAGCCTGAATCCTGTTGAACCCATAGGTGATACCCCACATCGGAAGCCCGATGTTAAATCAGCCGGAGGATTCTCCATAAACAACCAAATATCAAACACTTACGACTTAGAAAAAGCGACGTCTTCCTTGGGCGATATTAGAACATCGGGCGGGCTATGTCGTATCGTTAGTACACTGCCGGTTTGAGGGGATGGCTTGACATAACCAGCCCGGAGCGCTCAAATGACCCGCCCTCGCCGATGGGCTGATATGGGGTGTTCTGGCATCTTTTGCCAACACAATTGCCGCTAAAGCCCGATACCAATTGAGACGCACCTTTAGCTAAATGCAGCATGGCAAAGAAGAACGGTAAAAACCTCGTGATCGTCGAATCGCCCGCGAAA
>CAZSJB010000126.1:0-7912 GCA_964606625.1 uncultured Tepidisphaeraceae bacterium
GAACAGGTTGATGACAATCCCCAGCATGGCCAACACCATCAGATCCGTCGATCTGAACCAGATAGCCAACAGGAAACAGGCTATTGCACCGACAGTTCCCAGTGCGGGGCCGCCGATGCCGATGATCGCTTCAACCTTGGCGTTGGGCGGTTGCTGTCGCAGGTTGATCAGGGCGCCCAGGAATGGAATGAAGACCGGCGGGCTGGCGCTCAGGCGGTAATACTTCATCGCCAGCACATGGCCGAACTCGTGGATCAGGATCAACACCAGAAACCCCAGCCCCAGGAGCATGCTGTGCATCCATCCCGGCTGACCGAACATCGGCAAGCCGTGCATCACCATCCCGTAGAAGGGAATGTTGAGCAGCAGCGATCCACCAGTCTTTAAAATCGCCTTGCGCCAGGAATCAGGCGGCTGGGGTGGGCCGAATGCCGTGCGATCTTCCCCTTCAATGGGGAATCGCGATGTGCGGGCAGCGGTGACTTTCTGAAACTGCTCCGGGTGATAACCCAGCCACTGGATGCGCTCCGCGACCTGCTGTTGCTGCGGCGATCCCGGCGGCAGCAGATCCATCGCCTCTCGCCACAAGGCAGCCGCCAGGGGACGATTGAAATATTCCTGCTCCATTGCGCGCCGTGAGAGTTCCTCAAGCCGCGCCCGATGTACCAGCAACCCACATCGCGGGCATTGCAGCGCCCTCGGGTGCAGCACGTCTCCACAGCGTTCACAATGAAAATAGGTCATGCGTTCCCGTGAGAGTTCCAGCAAGTCAATGCATTAACGAATATCAGATTTTGCGCCAGTTACCCATCGGCTTCTACGGCAATGTCTTCCGATGCCGCGTATTCTCGAAAAGACGCTTCAAACTCTCGAGGTATCCAGCCGAAATCGCGGATAAACGGAGCAAGGTCTACGGTATTGTCTTCCAGGCTCATGATGACCTGATCTTGATTAAAGGGCAGCATCGAAGCGGGCGTGATCCGTGTCAGCAATCGGGCATACCATGCAGGAATCGGCATAACGGCCCGCCTTTTTCCAACAATCGCCTCGGCTGCCAGACGGTATAGCTGCGGCCAGGTGTAGGCCTGGGGACCACCCAGCGCATAGATCTGCCGCAGTGTGGTGGGATTGGACAGGGCATCCACAAATGCCCGGGCGACGTCGTTCACGTGGATCGGCTGAAGCTGGCCCGCACCGCCCAGCCCGAGAAAGCCTCTGCCGAAGTAGGGCATGAACAGATATGGCATGGTCTGCTTACGCGCCCAGCCGATCAGCATCCGTGTAAACTCACCACCGGGACCATGGATCATCGATGGTCGAAAGATCGTCCAATCCAGTTCGCTGGCGCGGAGATATTCCTCAGCGCGCCATTTGGATCGGTGATACTCACTGACCGCATCAGCCCGAACCCCATTGGCTGACATTTGTACGAATCGTCGAACACCCTGCCGCTGGGCGGCATCTGTGACGTTTCGCGTTCCTTCGTGGTGGATCCGCTCGAAGGTAATCCCCTGCTTCGGTCTTTCTTCGATGATGCCTACGAGGTGGATCACAGCCTGCGCATCGCGCATGCCTTCCGCCAGTGCCTTGGCATCGAATAATCCCCCATGAATGTTACGTATCGCGCCATCGGTGGTGATCGGGTGGCGGTGAACCAGTACATTAACCCCGTACCCTCGTCGCAGCAGCTCGCCCAGCACGGCCTGTCCAACAAACCCGCTGCCGCCGGTCAGAAATACCCTCTGGATCGCGTCCGGTGCTGTCATCTCAGCCAATCATAGGCGATTCCTCCGCCGGTGGCGCGGGCAGATCTCTCCATGAACCGACGATTTATCGCTTGTCTGCTGCGCTCTTTACGGAAAGCAGAGCTATGCCGATCATGCTGGATCAATGCAACAGCCAACGATTTCAACTCCCATCGCTCCGGCAGTGATGATTCGCCATCTTCGACGCGAATACGCCGGCGGCGTGGTCGCGATAGACGGGATTTCCCTGGATGTGCCGGCGGGGCAGTTTCTGGCAATTCTCGGGCCGTCGGGATGTGGCAAATCAACCCTGTTGCGCACCATCGCGGGCCTGGATCGTCCATCGGCTGGAGTCGTTCGGGTTCGTGTGTCTGCGTCCCTGGCATATGTCTTCCAGGATCCTCATCTTCTGCCTTGGCGGACGGTACTGGATAACGCCGCCCTGCCGCTGGAACTGCGCGGTGTACCTCGTAGTGAACGCCACGACCGCGCGGCCGCCATCCTCAAGGAGGTGGGGCTGGCTGAGGCACAGCATCGCTATCCCGCGCAACTGTCCGGGGGCATGCGGATGCGGGCTTCGCTTGCACGAGCACTGATCACTAACCCACAGTTGTTGCTGATGGATGAGCCGTTTGCTGCGCTGGATGAGATCACGCGCCAACGGCTGGACGAGATGCTCCGACAGCTCTGGCGAGAGCGGGGCATGACTGTGATTTTCGTGACCCATTCAATCGCTGAAGCTACATACCTGGGAGAACGAGCGGTGGTGCTGTCATCCCGGCCCGCGCGGGTGGTGCTCGATAGGACGATCGACCTGCCCAGCGACCGATCGGCTGAGCTGCGCGCTGAACCGGTCTTCGCCGAGCAGACGCGGGCCTTGTATGCTGCTCTGGCACGGGAGGAAGCCTGATGCAACGAATCACAGCCATTTTGATGGGAGTTCTACCGCCGGTTGTGGTGTTTGTGGTTCTCACGGTGAGTGTCGAGGTGCTGGTGCGCACCGGGGTGCTGTGGTCGTACCTTATACCGGCGCCGTCCAGTGTACTGGCGGGCATATTTGACAGCCGCTGGCTATGGGAGGCGATGGGTCAGACAGCCCTCTCCGCCGTGATCGGATTCCTGCTGAGCACCTTCGCAGGTATCGTAGCAGCCATCCTGCTTTCGTCCTCGCGGCTGATCCAGCGAGCATTTTACCCTTACGCGGTCTTCTTCCAGACTGTGCCGATCATCGCAATCGCCCCCCTGCTGGTGATCTGGTTCGGGCATGGGATGAAAACAGTCGTCGCCAGCGCTTTTATTGTCTCGCTGTTTCCGGTGATCGCCAGTGCGCTGGCGGGATTGCGCTCAACCGATCCGGCGCTGATTGATCTGTTTCGGCTGTATGGTGCGGGATGGTGGAAAACGCTGTGGAAGCTTCGCCTGCCCGCCGCATTGCCGAGCATCATGACTGGGCTACGAGTAGCCGGTGGGTTGGCGGTAATCGGGGCGATCGCCGGGGAGTTCGTCGGTGGGTCGGGCCTGGGAGAGTACATTGAAGGGATCATCCCGCTTCAGCGCGCGGATCTGGTATTTGCAGCCGTTCTGCTGGCTGCCCTGCTGGGATTGGCGCTGTTCACGGTGATTGGGCTGATCAGCCGAATCGCCCTGCGCCACTGGCACGCATCGGAGCAGTAAGTGTCGCCCCGGATGCAGCACGGATGAACACCGATGAAAGACAAGTTATGATGGCTGGGATGATCAGGTATCTGCTCTGGATATTTCTCTGTGTCTCTGCAGTTCCGTGGTTTATCGGCTGTGACAATGGCCAGGCCGCTTCGGAAGGTTCCAAGGTTCGCCTGGCGCTCAACTGGAAACCCGAACCGCAATTTGGCGGATTCTATGCCGCCCTGGCAGACGACATCTACCGCGATGAAGGATTGCAGGTTGACATCCTGCCCGGCGGCGCCGGCCGACCGACGATCCAGATGCTCGGTGCCGGTAGCACTGAGTTTGGGATCGTCAGCGCAGATGAAGTCGTTATCGCGCGGGCGAGAGGCAACGATGTCGTCGCCCTCTTTGCGGTCTACCAGGACTGCCCACAAGGCCTGATGACGCACGCTGACCGCGGGTTTGAGACGATTGGCGCCATTTTTGCCCATCCTGGGACAGTTGCGATGGAGCGTGGCCTTCCGTACGCGCGAATGCTGCAAAAACAGTATGGGTTTGAGAAGGTAAAGGTCGTACCCTCGCCGGGCGGGGATATCACACAGTTTCTTACCGACCCCACCTTCACGCAGCAATGCTTCATCACCTCCGAGCCCCTGGCAGCCGAGAAACGTGGGGTGCAGACAAAGACATTTCTGGTTCGAGAAACGGGCTACAACCCCTACACGACCGTCCTGGCGACCAGCGGTAAGTTTCTGCAGGAGCATCCTGAAACAGTGGCTGCGATGGTGCGGGCGGTGCGACGGGGTTGGGAGCGCTACCTGGAAGATCCTTCCGCCGCCAATATGTTGATGCGTTCACTGCGGCCGGATATCGACGAACAGACAATGATTGACAGCGCAGCCGCCCAGAAACCTCTCATCACACCGGAAGGTATGCCGGTCGGGATGATGACGGAGGAACGCTGGCAGACGCTGATCGACCAGCTCACCGAACTGGGAGACATCCAGGAACCGGTAAAGGCGAGCGAATGCTTCGTCTGGCTGCCCTGACACACATGGAAATTTCTTGCATGACCGCTCCCTGATCAGGCGTTTGCGTCAGACTGTTCTGTGCGATCCCGCTCAAACTGCTGTTGTGCCCACTGCCAGGCCATAACGGTTCGAGGGAATCCCACCGTGTTGTACGCCAGCAGGATGGCTTGCTCGATTTCCTGTTGGGTTGCGCCCGCCTGCATGGCACGGCGGATATGGCTGCGCGTGGCCGACTCCAGCCCCGCTCCGACACTCAATCCAACTTTGATCAAGTGACAGGTCTTCCTGTCCAGCGGTCCGGCAGATTCCACCGCCCGGGCGATCTGCTCATGAGCGCGCCCCAGTTCGGGATACTTCTGCACAAAGCTGCGAAAAGTCCGTGGCAGCTTTGGATCTTCCGGTTGGGGATCGCTCATGATTGCACCCTCCTGATTCGCTTGAGATCTTCGGGACTATTGGCTTGGATGCGGGCCGGCCAGTCCGGCGGCGGATCGACGGCGACGGCGTGGACCTCATCCAGCAATGTCTGCATCCGCAGTTGGCCGCTGCGGAGACGATGCTCCACCTGCGGCAATAGACGCCGATGATACAAGGCCATCAGCGGTTCCCAGAACGTGTGCCGATAGGCGACGGCGGCTGCCTGATCGATCCGCCGCTTCAATAGCAGCTCGATCCACTGCGGCTGAACTTCCAGCAGATCACAGGAGAGCATCAGGATCCACGGAGCCTCGCAATCCATGAGGCTCGCCTGCAATCCAGCCAGCGGTCCGGCTCCGGGGTACAGATCCGCAATGGTGCGCAACCCCAGGTCCACATAGGCATTCGCACGGGCAGCAACGACGGTAATCGGAGAGGCTGTGGGTTCAATCGAACGAGCGATGCGCACGATCAGTGGCTGGCCATCGACCAGGGCGCGCGCCTTGTCCGATCCGAATCGCGAACTGCGTCCCCCAGCCAGGATGTATGCGGGCACCTGCACAGCAATCATCGTATCCACAGTGACGCGTCTAGCGTCTTTTAACGATCAGGGCCACAACAAAGCAGCTCAACGCGAAGATCCCCAGCAAAATAAATCCCCATATAAAGGATCCGGTCGCCTCCTTGATCACGCCCAGCAGCAATGGCGGAAAAAAGCCTCCCAGCCCACCGCTGGCACCTACCAGGCCGGTCACGCTGCCGACCGATTTGGGAAAATATTCCGGAACGAGCTTGAAGACGGCTCCGTTGCCGATCCCGATCGTCGCAGCCATTCCCAATGCTCCGATTGTTACCGTCAGCATGGCGGGGCATGCGAGGAAGACCGCAAAAACGGCTGTCATCGGAAACACCCACAACAGGATCGCCCGTCCGCCGACCTTGTCCGCCATCCATCCTCCCAGCGGTCGCACCAGGGTCGCCAGCACCACAAACCCAGCCGTGCGCAGGTTCGCATCGATTGGCGTGAGGCTGAAGGTTTCCGGATGAGTCAGAAAGGTTGGCAGAAAGCTGCCCATCGCCACGAATCCGCCAAAGGTCAGGAAGTAATACAGGCTGAGCACCCAGCTCATCGGCTCACCTAGCGGGCGGAGATAATCGCCGATCGTCCGCTGGGGCCCGACAACCGGTGCATCCTTGGACAGGAATATGAACAGGATCAGCCAGATCAGCGTCAGCAGCGCAAACAGCCAGAACCCCCATGCCCCCGGCTGGGCGCCCAGCGCTGTCACGCCGACACTCAGCCCAGCCACTGCCGGCGCGAAAAAGTTCGCCAGTGACTGCCCGATATTTCCGGCTCCGTAAATCCCCAAGGCTGTCCCCTGCAGGTGCGGCGGATACCATCGGCTGACATATCCCACGCCAACCGCAAAACTCGCCAGCGACAGGCCCAGCACAAACCCGCATGTCAGCAGCAGCCAATAAGTCTGCACCCATCCCAACGCAAGCGATGGCACGATCGAGATTGCCATTGTCCAGATGAACACACGTCGCCCACCATAGCGATCTGCCAGCACGCCCAGCGGAATCCGCCCCACGCTTCCCAACAGCACGGGAACCGCGATCGCTATCAGTCGCTGGAGGTCGGTCAGGTCCATGCTCTCCCGAAGGATCGGCATCATGGCTGATACCGAACCAAAGATGGAGAAGCAGACGGCAAACGCACCGGTTGCCATAATCAGTTGCAGCGCATTGCCCGACGGGACCGGCTGGAGATGGACATCACGCATTGTTGAGACGCTTGCAGGGGGATGGTTCATCAGCGACCACGCTCCATACGACGCAGATACCAAAGCAGTCCAATGTTCAACAGCAGACAACCCAGACTCGACCACGCAGCCGGCCAGATCACCGACTCATCGCCGCCCAGGTACGCATTCATCGTCGCCGTTAAAAGCCATAACTGACAGATCACCAGGATCATCACAAACGCCAGCATGCCGTAGACGATGATGGTGCGCTGTTCTCTGGGGAAGGGACGCTTGATTGCCATGTTTGATTCCCTTGCATTCTGGAGGATGGCCAGGAGAGGATCGACCTGTTGTGGTTAGCTTGTCATCCTCCTCACTTTGTCACGCTGTCATCCTCACACCGTTCTCAGCTCTACTCCGGTCGCGTAGATGTCATCCCCGCGGATCTCCAGGGTGATCCTTGGCAGCGGCCGCGGTGGTGGGCCGGAGAGGACCGCGCCCGTGCGGAGATCGAAGTAGCCTTCGTGACAGGGACAGTGGATGATTCCTTCATCGGGCTTGGGGATCACAGGGCACATGAGGTGGGTGCATTGCTGACTGTAGGCCAGCAGCAGATCCTCTTCGACACGGATCAGGATGCAGTGATCATTGGGTCCGGGATAGCTGAACTTGACCGTCTGGCCGACGGCAATGTCCTGCAGCGAGGCGATCTTGCGAATCTCCGGCAGGCCACGACGGCGGCGACGCCAGTTCTGCACACCGATCCAGAACTGTCCCACCACCATGGCCAGGCTGGTCAGGACCATGAACTTCATGAAATCGCGTCGAGCCACATAGTGATCCTGCGGCCAGTCGATGGGGAAATCCTTACGCCATTGCGGCTGGGTATCCATCGGCTGCCAGTTGGGTGGCTGGGTAATGGTTTCACCGCCGGGCAATGGTTTGTAGATGTTGGCTGGCGTTGTCCCGGCGAGCCCTTCACGACCCGGCGAACTGACCTGCACATCCAACCGTATATGCGGATCATCACCAGCGACATAGCCGGGCACATGGGTCTGGACCGGTGCGCGCCTGTTTGGCTGATTGGGATCTCCGCAATCATGACTGTGATTGTGCCCGCCTGTAGGTTCGTAACCTTGAGCGTCGGACATGGGATATACCTCCACCTCGGCAAAGGGATCGTCGACTGGCATCAATTGGGAAGGGGCTTGCGGTTGCGTGGCAGCCGATGAAACATCGCCCAAGACGATGAGCGACACTCCACGATTGCCCGCATCATCCTCCAAAGCCGATGTGACATCCATATACGGCTGGGTGGTTGCGG
>CAZSJB010000127.1:0-7873 GCA_964606625.1 uncultured Tepidisphaeraceae bacterium
CGTTGTTCGACGAGATGACTCCGCCGCCGAAGCACGAATCGTACTCACGGGCCACGACCGACCACGGCAGGAATCCTCTTCCGCCATTGTCGCCGGCATCCCAGCCGTCGTCGTAGGCGCTTTGACTGGCGTCGTCACTGGCGAGCGTTGCCCCACAGGCCGGCAGCGCGCTGCCCAGCAGGGCGACGATGCCCGCTCCTACAATTGGAACTGTCCACTGTCGCATACGGTCCTCCAACTAGAGAGATGGGTTCGCCGTCACTTGACCGCACGCCCGCGTGCGAGAAGGCAAACATCAAGTGAAACGGTTAACTGGGTCTCGCAAAAAAAGGAGCCGCCACGAAACAGATCATTCGAGTTGGCTCGCAGAAACGTGCAGCGCCAAAACTAAGGCTTCGGCCTCTGTATACGGCAATGATACCCTGACGTGCCATATTGTCAAGAAATTTCCGCTATTACTGGCACTGGTCGACCTCGGAACCAGGCGGGCGTCCCGTGCCCCTTTCCGCAAGGCCAGTAGCCATAAGGATTAACGCGAATCCGTCGAATCCTGATTTCTGCCAGGAAATTTCTTGCGTTTGTTTAGCATTATAGTAAACTGGTTAACCATGTCGGTCCGCGACACGTCATCCAGCAGCGACCTGGCCAGCAACGAGCAGCGCCCAGCCCCGGGCTCGCGCGCCCGGCGGACGCGCCAGGGGGCCAGCGGCGATAAACCCGTCTCCGTGCGGGACATCGCTCGCTTGGCCAATGTCTCGGTCGCCACCGTTTCCATGGTGCTCAACGACAATCCGCGCATCAGCCGGGCGACGCAGCTGCATGTCCAGCGGATCATCGACAAGGTCGGCTATCGCCCCAACCGACTGGCCCAGTCGCTCAGCAGCAAATATACGCAAGTCATGGCGATCATCATCCCAGCGCTTCGCCATGCCTTCGCGGATGCGTACTTCGGCGAGGTGATCTCCGGCGTCTGCGACCGCGCCGGCAAGCTCGGTTACAAGGTGATCCTCGAGCAGGCCAAGCCCGATTACATCCGCAGCAAGCAGCACATCGACATTTTCGAGCGCCGCTACGTGGATGGCGTGGTTTGCATGGGGGTCAATGATCGTCACCACTTTCTGGCGGAGTTTCGCGATCGGAAGTACCCGCTGGTGGTGGTGGACAACTATTTCCCCCAGTGGGATCTGGATTACGTCGTATGCGACTATCGGGCGGGCGCCGAGCAGGCGATGAATTACCTGCTACAGCTTGGCCACCAGCAGATCGGGCTGATCTACGCCGCCCCCGAGATTCGCACCACGCGCGACAAAATCGACGTTTACGAGCAGAAGCTCCGATCCGTCGGCGTCGAGCCGCTGGACACCTGGAAAGTGGATGGCAAGTTCACCGAAGCCGGCGGCGCCGAGGCGGCTGAGCAGATCCTCATCCGTCATCCGGAAGTGACCGCTTTGTTTGCAGCCAACGACAAAATGGCGATCGGGGCGCTGCATTACCTGAATCGCAAACGGATTCCCGTACCCCAGCGCATCTCGGTGGTCGGGTTCGACGACATGCAGCATGCCGCATTCGCCAATCCCAGCCTGACCACCGTTCACCTGCCGCTGTACGAGGTGGGAGCTCTGGCGTGTGAGCGGCTGATCGAGCGTATCCGCGGGAAGACTGAAAAAGTGGCTGAAACGCTTCCGACGCACCTGGTTGTCCGTGAATCCACGGCGATCGCGAGTCATTTGTTGGCTACCGATGAACACAAGATGAGCACGGAATAAGGGAATTGGAGATTCATGTAGCCCGAGCGTCCCGCGCGTGCGATTAACAATGCTTTTTGTACGCGCGAGTTGGCTGTGTCGCGAGAATGCCGGTCCGAGTCATATCTGTATTCATCCGTGCTCATGCATGGTTCCATCCACTGGAGACGCTATGAAACGAGCCTTTCTGGTTGCCCTGGGGTTGTCGTTGGTGTTGGTGGCGGGCCTGCGCGGCGAAGCCGTTGTGGATGGCAATCAAGTCACCTTTCGCCTCGATGTTTCTCACTGGCATGACAAGCCCAACCGCGTGAACCTGGCCGGATCGTTTAATGGCTGGAATAAGGATGCTCAGGTAATGAACCGGGTGGGGGAGTATGTCTGGGAGCTTTCCCTCCGGCTGGATGATGGCCGTCATGAATACAAGTTCGTTATCGACGGCGAACGCTGGATTACTGACTCTACTGGTGACCGGGAACTGGAGGTGCACGACAACCATGGCGGCATGAACAGCGGCGTGATCGTTGGCCCCGACATCCGCAAGGCGCCGCCGCCCCAGCCGGAGGCGGTCAACCTGGATTTGGTCCGGCATGATCCCACGGATGTGCGCGATCTGAATGTTATCGACAATCAAACCGTTCGCTTTCGCCTTCGCACACAAGCTGATGACGTGCAAGCCGTCAGGGTGGTGGCGCGCGACGCAGCCGAGCAGGCCATTTTCCAGGCCAACCTCCATCACATCGCGACAGTCGACGGGTATGATCATTTTGGCGGGCTGATCGAGGTCCCCGGTGAGCAGATCACCTACTGGTTTGAGCTGATCGACGGCGACACGGTTGTCCGGCTTGACCCCGAGAGCGTTGAAGTCGCGTTGACGCCCCATATCCAGACCCCCGAATGGGCCAAGCACGCCATCTGGTACCAGATCTTCCCCGAGCGATTTCGCAACGGTGATCCGGCCAATGATCCCGGCGATGCCGAGTACGAACGTCTGATTCCCTGGACGGCGGAGTGGTGGACGGCGCACACCGCGCTGGGTGAAGCCCCCGGCGCAGAAAACTTCTACCACAATGCCGGCAATGTCTGGCGGCGGCGCTACGGCGGTGACTTGCAGGGGGCGATGTGGGCACTGCCGTACCTGCGCGAACTGGGTATCAACGCGATCTACTTCAACCCGATCTTTGAAGGCGAGTCGATGCACAAGTACGACACAGCCGATTTCCGGCATGTCGACGACAACTTCGGCTTCAAGGGCGACATTGCCGAACTGGAGGGAGAAACCGACGATCCCACCACCTGGAAGTGGACGAAGACGGATCGGCTGTTTCTGGATTTCATCCAGGAAGCGCATCGCCAGGGATTCAAGGTCGTGATTGATGGCGTGTTCAATCACGTCGGCCGGGCGCATCCGTTTTTCATGGATGTGCTGGAGAAGGGGCAGAACAGCCAATACGCCGACTGGTTTGAGATTACCGACTGGGGGGACCGTGCCAATTGGCGCAAAATGGACGACCCGTTTGCCGTTCACGGCAAGCCGGGCGGCATCCAGTGGCGCGCCTGGGACGGTGACAATGGCCATCTGCCGGTCTTTAAGAAAGATCCCGAGCTTGGATTGGCCAAGGGGCCGCGCGATCACATCTTCGCGGTCACCCGACGCTGGATGGATCCGGATGGCGACCCGACGACGAATGACGGCATTGATGGCTGGCGGCTGGACGTGCCGGGAGATATTCCGCATCCGTTCTGGCGCGACTGGCGCAAGCTGGTGAAGCAGATCAATCCCGATGCCTACATCACCGGCGAAATCTGGGGCGAAGCCCATGCCTGGCTGAACCATGGCGATCAGTTCGACGCGGTGATGAACTACCAGTTTGCCATGCCGGCGCAGCGGTTTTTCGTGAACGAACAGCAGCAGATGTTGCCCAGCGCCTTTGCAGCTCGCCTGGCGGATCTACAGATGACCTATCCGTTCCAGGTCGCGCTGGTGCAGCAGAACCTGTTCGATTCGCACGACACCGATCGGCTGGCGAGCATGTTCGTCAATCCCGATCGTCCCTACGACGGCGCCAACCGCCCGCAGGACAACGCCGCCAACTGGCCGTATTCCCCAGAGAAGCCCAATGACATTCATTGGCAGCGCCTCAAGCAGGCTGCAGTCTGCCAGTTCACCTATGTCGGTGCGCCGATGATCTACTATGGCACCGAAACCGGCATGTGGTCGCCCGATGACCCTTCCAACCGTCAGCCCATGGTCTGGCGTGACCTGCTCCCCTATGACGATCCGCAGATCGAGTTCAAAACGGATCTATTTGAGCATTACCAGCGCCTCGCAGCGATCCGCTATCGCCTCAAGCCGCTGCGCGAAGGGTTCTTCATCCCCCTGATCGCAGATGACGCCACCAATGTTCTCGCCTACCGGCGCAGCTATGGCGACCAGCATGTGTATGTCGTCCTTAATCGCAGCGCCGAGGCGCAGGAGATCGAGGTGCCGATCGAACCAAACGACGTCTTCTCGCCCCTTATCGACTGGCTGAACCCCGATCATGCGCGGCTGGTTCAACCCAATGTTGAAGAAGATCCCAAGGCGCGTCCCAGCCTGGTGCTTGCCCAAGCGGCTGGAATCCTGACTCACGATCGTACCATTACGATCACGCTGCCCCCTTACGCATCAGCTGTGCTGTCCCGGGCGCTAGAATAGCAAGCGCGTGTACCGGTGCTCAGCGCCTTTGCCACGCACTTGTTACTTATGTCCCTGGGGGCGGTTCTCGCCGAGGTATTTTCGTGCGACGGCTGATGCCAGATCCACATCGTTGATGTTGGCCAGCGTGCACAGCCATGCCAGCACATCCGCAAACTCTTCCTCGATGTTGGCGCGATCCTCGTTCTTCGCCAGCGCGCTGGACAGCTCGCCAATTTCCTCAATGAACCACATCCACGTGGCTGGCGTGCCGCGAGCGCGATCGGTCTTTTCGTAGCGATCTGAAATATGCTTTTGAAACTGTGCGATGGTCAGGGCATCGGGATTCATGACGTCGCATCCTAGCCGACGAGCATGTCGAAATGAACATGCGAGTCGCGCACAGACACACGACTTTTTCATCATGCCGATTTCTCCGCTTTCCCGTCTGAAACCACCTCAATGTCCGGTAATACCGGCGATCTGTAGTCAGGCAGACACGATTCGATCTGCGCAGGACCAATAAGCGCGTAATTGCCGATAAATCGCCGCATTTTTCCTGCGTTTGTGATCTCAAGTACCCCCCGTTTCACCGTCGATAGGTCAGAAGTTAGAGGCTGTTCGGTCGGCCGGCCCGGCAAGGCGTACTGCCGGTGGCTGACACGGTCAGAAGGCTTGTGAGAAAGGAGTGAGGCCTATGGGTGAGACTGAAGGTCGCTTGGCTGAGGCGTCACACCACGCCAACGCAAGTTGACCTTCTCGTGGGACGATAAGGACCCACAGGGGCTGCTGGGGCTTTTCCCCTGAACCACCAGCATGGCGGACATTGCGGTTCATCGCGTCGATGGGCCGGATGTCCCGACGGTAGCGCCGAACGACACATGTTCGTCCTCAGCGCAACCGGCCGTAACAAGGGAATGACGGGCGTCGTAACCAGGACCGCAGATCCTGTCGCGATGCACCGAAGGAAAGCGGGATGGTCCCGCCTTCCAAACGTCACGGAGAGACATTACATGAGCAGAATTAACACCAACGTAGCGTCGCTGATTTCGCAGCGGATTCTCCAGCGCAACAACAACTCGCTGAACACCAGCCTGGAGCGCCTGAGCACCGGTCTGAAGATCAACCGCGGCGCCGACAACCCCGCCGGCCTGATTGCCAGTGAAAACCTGCGTGCGGAGAAGGTCGGTATCGCCCAGGCGATCGACAACGCGGAGCGCGCCGGCAACATTATCGGAACGGCTGAAGGTGGTTTGAACGAAGTGTCGAACCTCCTGACCGAGCTTCAGACGCTGGTCAGCCAGTCTGCCAATACCGGTGGCCTGAGCCCTGAAGAAATCGCTGCTAATCAGTTGCAGGTCGACTCGATTCTGGGCACGATCAACCGCATCGCCCAGAGCACCGCGTTCCAGGGCACGAAGCTGCTGAACGGCAACTACGACTACACCACCGAAGGTGTGTCGACCAGCGCGATCACCGGTCTGACGGTGAACTCCGCCCGCGTTCCGGACGGCTCGAAGGTCGACGTCGTGGTTCAGGTCATCACCAGCGCCACGACCGGCCAGATCACCTACAGCGGCGGCCCGATCACGGGCGAAACCGTCACGCTGGAGGTGTCGGGTAACCTCGGTACCGAGCAACTCTCGTTCGCCAGCGGCACGGCGGTCAGCTCGATCGCAACCGCCATCAACGGCGTGAAGACGGCGACGGGTGTGTCGGCGACGATCGTCGGCGGTAACCTTCAGGTGAACTCGATCGGATACGGGGCCAACCAGTTTGTCGGCCTGCGTGCGATCACCGGTGTGTTCACGCCGGATACCGAGAAGAGCTACGGTCAGAACGCCGGTGTCACCGTTAACGGTGCCCGCGCCGAAACCGATGGTCTGTCGGTGCAGTACCGCTCCAGCAACCTGGACGTCGAGTTCGACCTCACCGAGACGATCAACTCAGCCGGCCAGATCACCACGTTCTCGATCACCGGTGGTGGGGCAACCTTCTCACTGGGTGCGAAGGTGTCCGAAGGCGAGAAGGCCTCGATCGGTATCCAGTCTGTCTCGACGGGCAGCCTGGGCGGTACGAAGAATGCCGATGGCACGATCGAATACCTGGCTTCGCTGGCCAGCGGTGGCGCCAACTCGCTGTCGAGTGGCAACCTCACGCAGTCGCAGCGCATCATCGATCAGGCGATCAAGCAGGTCAGCTCGCTGCGTGGGCGTCTGGGCGCGTTCCAGAAGTTCACGATCGGTTCGACCGTGAACGCCCTGGGCGTGGCCTTCGAGAACGCCTCGGCGGCCGAGAGCGCCATCCGCGACACGGACTTCGCGAAGGAGACGTCTGAGATGACTCGGGCGCAGATCCTGTCGCAGGCCGCGTCGACGGTGCTTGCCCAGGCCAACGCAAGCCCTCAGGCAGCCCTCCAGCTCCTGCGATAAGACGCTACCCTCGTCTGGTGAGGGACTGGTTCTAGCCCCTCTCCAGCGCGGGCCGCACAAAGTTGTTCCATTCTCACAAGCATCCACCCCCGGTCTTGCCAGGCCGGGGGTGGCCTCGTTTTAGGAAGGCTTGAAGATCAGGCAACAGGAAGACCGTGACAGGGGGATGGTTGCGTTTGAAGCGGTGCATGGGGATGATCGGCAAAGAATTATGGCTGAGCTGAAAGCAACTCCCGCGGCACAATCTCTTTCACATGACGCCCCGCTCCGCAAGAAGGTGAGCTGGGTTCTGTATGACTGGGCCAACAGCGGCTACGGGCTGGTCGTGATCGGTCCGGTTTTTTCAGCCTATTTCATCAATGGACTGCTTCCCTTACTGGAAGAAGGGGGTGAAAGCCGCGGGTTGTGGATCGGATCCACTGCCATTCCTGCCAGTGCCGTAATGGGGGTGCTGATGTCGGTCAGCATGGCGATGATGGCCGTCGCCGCACCGGTGCTGGGCGCGGTGGCTGACATCAAGGGATGGACCAAGCGGTTGCTGATGACCTTCGGTATCAGCGGCGCGCTGCTGGCGATGGGCATGATCTTTCTCTCGCCCGGCCAATGGGTTCTGGGGGCGACACTGTTTGTGCTCAGCAACATCTGCTTTGGGACCTCTTTTACCTTTTACAATGCCTTTCTTCCGCGCCTGGCACCCCCGGAGAAGCAGGGCAGCCTCTCCGGCTGGGGATTCGCAGCCGGTTACGTAGGTGGAGCAATTGCCCTGATCGGCGTGCTGATGATGGTGCAGCATGACCCCAGCCTGGTTCCCGTAGGGCTAGCGCTTTCGGGGGCATGGTGGCTGGTCTTTTCGCTGCCGGCGTACATCTTTCTGGATGAGTTTCCGCCCATGGCGCGAGACGGGGAGGATGGTTCGTTGCTGCTGGCTGGGTTCCGTCGGGTCGTGGCGACGTTTCGACATATCCGCCAGTACCGGATGCTGTTCATCTTCCTGCTGGCGTTCCTGCTGTACAACGACGGGG
>CAZSJB010000128.1:0-7822 GCA_964606625.1 uncultured Tepidisphaeraceae bacterium
AGGATCTCACGCCGCTGAGCCGCCGAGAGATTCTCGTCGTTCCGCACCATCGACCGCAATTGCGTCAGGGCGGTCGCAAACGCCCCGAGCTGCGGATCGATCTGCTCGAGCATCTGCCGGCAGATGCGCCGCGACAAGGCGGGACTGCCGCTGGCGACGGCGATAATCAGCCGGCCATCCTCCAACGAGGATGGAACGGTAAAATCGCCTGCGGGCTCCTGCTCCCCATCAACCCGGTTGACCCAGACACCGCACACCCGGGCATCCCGTACGACGGCGGCATTGACCTCTGCCGAATCAGTGGCTGCGAAAACGAGGTCCGCGCCGTCGAGATACGACGGATCATAGGGGGCTACGACGCGTTCAACATCCTGCGGCATCGCCGGATCAAACGCGGGCGCAACAACCCGCACCTGCGTGGCGCCGGCTTGGAGCAGGCGACGGGCCTTGCGGGCCGCCACCGCCCCACCGCCGATGATGACCACCCGCCGGTGGGTCACATCGAGCATGATGGGATATCGAAACACCACAGGTGATGCATTGTATCTCCCCCGTGGGGGTGCGCCTAAGCCACGGCAACCGGATTGATGGAAACCGCATTGGAATGATCCCCAGCGGGACTGATGTTGGCGCTGAACAGGATCATCCCCAGCAGCAAGAAGAGGACAATAGCCAGCAGTGTGACGCTACGGCGGTGTTCAGTGTCAAACTGGTCCTTGGCGGGATTGGCGATTTCGGGCTCATCCGCATGATCCAGATATTCCTGACGAAATCGCTGGATACGCGGCCAGACCATGGTGCGGTCATAGATGACCACACCGGCTGCGATCACGAACATGATCAGCCGGATCACCATGGCCACCATGTTGTTTCCCTGAAGGTCGATCAGGAAAAACTGGGCGATGATGGCAATGGTCAGCCCGATCCCGCAGATCAGTTCGACCCATGCCAAGGTCCCCAGCAACTGACTGACGATCGTCCCTGCCAGGAGTGTTCCGTGCTGGCCTTCCAGGTTGACGCTCAGCACCGACGGCAATACCGGGTTGGCCTCGCGGACCACCCGGAAAATTACCGGCGCGGCGATGGCGATGAACAATACCCCGCCAAATGCGGTCGCCAGCGAAATCCAGTAGATGATCTGGATCAATTGATAGAGATCGAACGCCATGACCGGATTGTCAGGGTGGCTGGCGGGATTGGCAAGCTAACGCCGTTCAGCCCCAAAGTTCACGCGAAGGAATACTCCGCAACCATCCCATACGTCTCGCTGGCGTGACGGTTTGGAGAATTTCAATTCCTCAAACCCCAGCCGGCGGAAGACGAGTGGGCTGTATCCCTTCGCGTGAGGGTACAGAGGTTTGCCCACTATGGCTGGACACCAAAATCCAGGTCCGTGACGCTGGCTCCGCTGCCAACCACCACATCCTCATAAAACTCGCCCGCGGGAGACGTAATGGTTCCTGAGGCGATGAGAACACGGACGTTGTATGTCCCAGCCGGCACGTTTGTGAACAGGAACGATCCGTCAGGTTCGGTCAGGACCGACCGTTCACTGGGATGCAAGTTCCCATCCCCGTCGAGATCGAGGAAGACAACCTCGTTCCCCAGTCCATCCTCACCAACATCCCGGTTACCGTCGCCATTGAGATCCTGCCAGACCGTCCCCGCGATACTTCCTGTCAGCACCAAACCAAAATCCTGATTGGTGAGGGTGTCACCGCTGGTCAGGTTCAAGGCGTAGCTTTCGGTTGCAGGCTGGGTAATCCGCTCATCGCTGCTGATAACCACGCGAAGATTGAAATTGCCTGCGGGAGCATTGGTGATGGTATACGCCCCGACGGCATCCGTGATGTCTGATGGCTCGCCGGCATCATGATCTTCGTTGCCGTTGAGATCGAGGTAAACGGTGCGACCGGCGACACCGGATTCGGCTCCGTTCTGGGCGCCGCTTTCGTCCTCGTCGTTGTATACAGTGCCGGAGATGGTGATGGCATCGATCACACCAAAGTCGCGATCGACAACCGGCGTATCCGGCAGAAGCGTCACCACATATTCCCCGGCTGCGGGCGCACTCACCGATCGACCGGGGTCCAGATCCACGCGCACGGTATAGGTACCCGGCACCAGGTTCTCAAAGATGTAGGCACCCGTACCGTCAGTGAGGACTGATTGCTCATCCGGATCCAGCATGCCATTTTCGTTGGCATCGAGGAAGACGGTTTCACCGGTAAGACCCGGCTCGCCGCCGTCGCGAACGCCATTGCCGTTAAGGTCATCCCAGACCAGCCCGGCGATGGAGGAAGTTTCAGACAACCCAAAGTTATTGTTGAGGTTGGCGCCGCCTCCCGTGATCGTGATCGTGTGGAAACCGTCGGTCGGCTCGGTGATTGCCAGCGTTCCACTGTCCACCCGAACCACGTAGTTGCCGGGGTCCACGTTGGCGAAGAGATAATTGCCTGAGGCATCGGTCGTTTCGGTCGGCTCGCCGACGTCAATATCGCCGTCGTCGTTCAGATCCAGCCAGACCGTTACACCCGAACGCGGGGTATCGCCCGCGTCGAAGGTGCCATTCCCGTTGAGGTCGTTGTAGACGACCCCACCGATGCTCGCTGGCCGGGCCAACCCAAAATCGGCCCCCACCGCGTCTTCACCGGACTCGACAACGATGTTCCGCACGCCCGTGACGGGATCGGTGATTTCATCATCCGGAGCAATATCTACCCGGATGAGATAGTTGCCAGGCATGAGGTTGGTGAAAGTGTAACTGCCATCGGCACCGGTAGTGACAAAATCCTCGTTACCGTCACGTACGCCGTTGTTGTTGGCGTCGATATAGACCACCTGGCCGGCAATGCCGTCTTCACCCGCATCGCGCGTGCCGTCAGAATCCCGATCCTCCCAGACCGTCCCGGTAATGGAGGCCGGCAGGGTCAGCCCGAAATTGTGGTTGCTGAGAGTCTGACCGCTGTTCAGCGAAATGTCATAGAACCGACCTGGGGGTTCGGTGACGGTTTCATTGGGGCCCGCAACCACACCCAGGCGATAGTTGCCTGGCCGCACGCCACTGATGGTGTACTCGCCCAGGGCATTGGTCTGATCCGACGGCTCGCCAAAATTCCACTGTCCGTCGCCGTTGATATCCAGGAAGACACGACGTGAGGGGATCGGCGTATCGCCACCATCGAGAGAGCCGTCGCCGTTGACGTCGTTGTAAACCACCCCGCTGACGGTGGCGCCCTGGAACAGTCCGAAATTGAGATTGAACCGGGAATATCCTCCCAAGGCGAACACTGTGTAGTAACCCTGCGTCGGCTGGCTCATCGCAAAGCCAGCCGGGGTCTCCAGCCGTACGTGGTACACCCCCGGCGCCAGGCCGGAGAAGAAGTACGCGCCGTTGGCATCCGTGACCGTGGTCGGCTCACCGGCATCCAGAACACCATTGGCGTTCAGATCGAGATACAGCGTCGCGTTGGCGCGCGGCGCCTCACCCGAATCCCGCTGGCCGTTGGCGTTGGCGTCGATGTAGACATTGCCCCCCAACAGCGCAAACTGCGCGAATCCGAAGTCGCGATTGCGGGCCACCGTGCCCGGCTGAACGTTGACGGTCCAGGCGCCGTCGGCGGGCTTGGTCTGGATCGCATCGACGATGGGCAAGGTACGAACGATGTATTGCCCCGGATTGAGACCGCCCAGCACATACTCGCCCCTGGCGTTGGTCATCGTGCTGATTTCGCCGGGGTTCCAGTTGCCGTCGTTGTTGGCATCGATGTAGACACGCCGATTGGCCAGGCGCGGTTCGTCCACTTCGAAAGCGCGGTTGCCGTTGCGGTCGGAGAAGACCGTACCGGCGATGTATCCCTGAAGGGCCAGCCCGAAATCAGCGCCCTCGACGATCCTGCCGGCATGCACGTCAATAACGTGGCGCGGCGTGGGTACCGTGCGGAACTGCCCTGCCGGCACAACCACATCCACGAAGTATCGCCCGCTGGGCAGGTTCATGAACCGGTATTCACCGGTGGCAGTCGTCTGATAAGACGGTTCACCGTCGTCAAAGATGCCGTTGCCGTTCAGATCGAGATAGACACGGCGGTTGGCAATGCCTGGCTCATCCACATCCCGCACGCCACTGGCATTGAAGTCGTTGAAGACGACACCGCGGATTCCGCCGCGGGGCGCCATGGCGAAATTGATGTTTTCACGGACCTGCCCCGGAGCCAGATTGAGGGCATAGCCCCGTGTCTGCGGCCGAACGATTTCAGCATCATTCGAGCCGACCACCTGCACGCGATAGCGTCCGGGCTTGAGGCCGCGGAAGACGTAGTCGCCCATGGCATTGGTCTGGACGGACACCTCTCCCGCATCGAGCACGCCATTGCCGTTGAAGTCGAGGAAGACGACGCGTCCGGCGATGCCCGGCTCGATGCGCCCCTGGAACGTATCGCCGTTGAGGTCGCTGAAGACCCGTCCGCGGATCTCCCCGACATCCGTCAGGCCAAAATTGAGATCCTTTGCCCCAAAGTTAGACGGGAAGACAAATCCATAATCCCCTGTGTTGCTGGGGCGCGTTCCCGCCGGCGGGATCACGCGCACACGCGTAAACCCGGGACGCACGAAATCGATGCGGAACTCGCCGTTGGCGTTGGTCTGCTTAGACAGTTCCCCCGGATCCAGGATGCCGTTGTCATTGGCGTCGATGAAGACGGTTACGTTCGCCATGCCGGCATCCGCACCATCTTCGCGGCCGTTGCCGTTCACATCGAAAAAGACCCGTCCGCTGGCACTGGCATAACGGAAGTTGCCAAAGTCATACCCGTCCAAGTGGGCCTGATCGTCGGGAATGACTACCCGGTAGCCGCCACTGAGGGGTGTCGAAGGAATCGGCACGAATCCGTCACGCGGCTGCTGGCGGATGATGTGCTCCCCAGCCGGCAGGCCGTGAATACGCCAATTGCCAAAGTTGTCACTGAAAACCGATCGCTCTCCAGCGTCGAAAACACCATTGCGGTTCTCATCGACGTAGATGCGAAATCCGGATTGCAGGCCTTCGGACAAATCCTTGACGCCGTTGGCGTTGACGTCGTGGAAGACAGTTCCACCGACGCTCGCCAGCAGCAGGCGTTGTTCGACAGGCTCACAGGCGAAAACCAGGGCGGGATGATTCAGGCGCTTTAGGCGGCGCCGACCGGCGTACTCGCGAAGCAGGCTGTTCATCGACTGTCCTCTTAACTTATTGAAATGTTGCAGGACCTTCAGTTGCGCAATCATGCACGCATGCCGAGCAGCAGGGGCGTGAATTGCTCCGCTCGGCAACAAGTCTAGCAAGGTTCGGCATTTCCGCCAAACTTAATCCATCTTTGCAACGTTGCCTCCAGGTAAACACGAGTTTCAAAATGAATGAAACATCCCCCCACCGTATGATAGGGACACAATGCATACATGCCTCCAACCTCAACCTGCTCTTGCCACAACCGCCTCTTTCCGGATCGGCAGTGTCAGTTTTCTCAATGCCAAGCCCCTGATCTGGGGGCTGGAGGATGACAGAATTGAACTGCACCTGGACGTGCCGGCAAAACTCCTGGATGGTCTGCAGGCTGGCCGATTTGATGTCGCCCTGCTGCCGGTGATCGACTATCAGCGGATGGAAGGCCTTCGTCTGATTCCCAGCGGCGGTATTGGTTCGAATGGCGAAACGCTGACCGTCCGCATCTTCAGCCGCGTGCCCATCAAGCAGATTTCCACCCTCGCCTGTGACACGGACAGCCATACCTCCGTGGCCCTGGCGCGCGTGCTCTTCGCGGAGAAACTCGGCTTCATCCCCACCTTCGTGGATCTGGACCATCCGGCTGCTCCGCAGGCCGAAGCGCGCCTGCTCATCGGCGACAAGGTCGTCTGCGAAGAGCCGGTCGGATTTGAGCATCAGCTGGATCTGGGAGTGGCTTGGAAACAGGTGACGGGCTTACCGTTTGTCTTCGCAGCCTGGATGGCTGCCCCCGGAGCGATGCTGGAGGATCTTCCCCAGCGGCTGACGGTCGCCAAGCGCGAAGGGCTGGCGCATGTGGAGGAGATTATTCAACGGCATGGCGTCTCCCGCGGCTGGCCGACCGACATCGCCCGCACTTATCTGACACGTTACATGCAATACGACATCGGCCCGCGCCAATTGGAGGCTATTCGCCTCTTCCATCGCCTCGCGGCACGGCACGGGATTATCTCGCAATGCCGTGAACTGGACGTGGTGGGAGAACGGCAGTAACCCCATCAACTCTCACTGGTTTCGAATCAGCCGCTGAATATCGCGCGCCAGCTCGCGTTCGAGCGTGTGATCCCGGCCGACGGCGTACCAGTACTGCGTAGGCAGGCGGTCTCCTTCATCATCGGTCCTGGTCTCAAATCTTGCACCGGCAACGGCAGCCCGGTAATGCGCAGCATCCGTCACGCGCCGCTCGGGCAAGGCCCGGCGTTCGACCACCACGCGCGGTGTGAGCACGAATCCGCCGAAGGGTCCTTCGCCAATCTCAAACTGCACCGTACGTCGGACCGTTCCGAGGGAACTTTCGACAATACCTTCACCATCCACCACGTCCCCGCGCCAGAACTCGAACACCTGCCGGGACTGTAGAGGCTTGGTGGTCAGCCGGCCACGGCGGAAATCGGCATGGCTGATCTCAAAGAAGCGGTCTTTGGCTGCCCGTTCGGCGGCTGCAAACAGCGCTTCAAAGCTGGAATGCGCCACCTGCACCACCGCCTCCTGGTCCAGCCAATAAGTCACTTCCGCCTGTTCCGGCGGTATGTCCGTCACGACGCGATCGGCTGGCCCGGTCGTGCAGCCAGCGAGAACGAGCAGCACAACTGAACGCCAAGACGCCCATGCGCCAAGACCAGAAACAGTGGCGTAAGCTTTTGTTAGCATGTGATCCCTCTGCAACCGGATCGGTTTCCCACGTTTGCCCGGATCCGCATCGCGATTGATCGCGATCGGCTGTTCATGAATCGACTTCTTCGCTCACCAGGCGCGGAAGCACCTCCTGGTCCAGCGCCGTATGCCAGTTCTCGCCAACGGTGTGGATGATCACGCTGTTCATCGTTCCCGGCGTCCCCATCGAGGCACCGGCGACGATGATGATCCGGTCTCCCGGAACGGCATAGCCGCGTTCCTGCACCATCGTGTCCACCTGCTGCATCAGTGCATCGACATCGCGTGGCGGCAGCATTTCCTGGGGAATCACGCCATAATGCAGCGCCATGCGACGCAGGGCGCGATGGTTACTGCTCATGGCGATGATCGGCACGGGGAAGCGCGCCTTGGAGAAGATGCGGGCTGTGGTGCCCGTCTGCGACCAGAGGGCCACCAGCTTCACTTTCAGTTCCTGGGCGATTTGCCACACCCCTTTGGCCACCGCTCCTGACAACTGCATCATCTTCAGTCGCAGCGCCGGCTCGCGGGCTGCGACGCTCTGGAGAATGTAATCCTCAGTGGTGCGGGCGATGTGGCTCATCGTATGCACAGCGCCGATCGGAAACTTGCCAACGCTGGTCTCGCCGCTGAGCATCACGGCGTCGGTCCCGTCAAAGATCGCGTTGGCCACGTCGCTCACCTCGGCGCGGGTGGGCGAGGAGTGTTCGATCATGCTCTGAAGCATCTGGGTGGCCACGATGACGGGTTTGCCGGCAATCTGGCAGCGGCGGATCAGGTCTTTCTGGATCAGGGGCACCTGCGCCACATCCATCTCGACGCCCAAGTCACCGCGGGCGACCATCAGCCCATCGCTGGCTTCGAGGATGGCGTCAATCTCGCGAACGGCTTCGGCCTTCTCGATCTTGG
>CAZSJB010000129.1:0-2835 GCA_964606625.1 uncultured Tepidisphaeraceae bacterium
CCAGGGCAACGAGCGCGGCGTCGGCACGCATGGCCTGATCAATATCAACACCGCTCCGCCGCAGGTGCTAAATATGCTGCCTCTCACGCAGTCGTTGCCTGTGACTGCGCCGGATTTTGCCGCCCATGAGATGGTCAACCGCGAGATTGCCAATGCAATCTGGTGGCAACAGCGAACCACTCCATTTAAATCGCCCTTCGAATTGCTGCGTGTTCCAGAGGTGTTGGAATACGGATTGGGCACAAATCCGGCAGAAACAGTGGATCTGGATGAATCTTTTGGCGATGTCACGCCTTATGAAAGTGCTGCCCCCGCGGGCGACGGGGTGGTCGATGACTTTGAGCAGCATTACCTGCCGCTGACGCGGTTGAGCAACCTGATTACGACGCGGTCGGATTCATACACGGTTTACATCGTGCTCGAAGGCTGGCGGAACGCCGGCACGCCGGAGGCTGAGCGGGTCAGCCAGCGACGGCGGGCGTTCATCGTGGACCGCTCGGGTTACACGCAGACCAATCCGCGGCTGAATATCACGCCCGTGCCGGTGGATTGAACGGGCGTGCATAGCGATTGACGAAACCCGCATGGGTGTGCGGCAAGTACCTTGTTGAAGGATCTGCCCATCTTCCGACGCCTGCTGCCGGCCGCGTGCGGCCTGCTTATCTCAGCCGCGGCTGGACAGTCGATCCAAGTGACGGTCGACGCAGGTGAAATCCGCGGAGCGCTGGCGGAAGTGCGATCGATGCAGCTTGAGACGCGCGGCCAAGTCGAGGGGCGAAGCGTGCGGTTTGACGACCTGCTGCCCGATACCCCCTATGACATCGAAATCCGTCTGCGCGGTGGTACGGTGCTGGCAGGGGTGAACATGGGGTGGTACGAACCCACCGACCCATCGCCCGATCACGACGCCCAGCCGCTTACCGAGGAAGATCGCCGGCAGATCCACGCCATCGTTCAGCAGGTGCCCAGTTTCTATGACACCGCCGAGATTCTCCTGCTCGAAGGAAATCGTGATCGGGCGGTGGCGCTGGTACAACTGGAGCGCCATCGGGCCTTTCACAACGCCGTTCAGGGCGAGATCATCTGGCGGATTGAGTTGTATTACTTTCAGAACCAGGCGGGCGGCTGGGAGAAAATCCAGCAGGTGAACCAGGTTCTGCGCCGCAAGCGTTTCCGCGACCGCGAAGCCTATGAAGATGAGGTTCACTCCCTGCGGTGGATCCCGCAGCTTGGCGGCATTCAGGTGGGCAAGAATGAGGCAAAACAGATCACAATCCCTGCCATCGCCCGCCCCGCCGATCGAGCATCGGCTGGGGAGTCCCATCCGTGATCCCCTATTGCCCGTCGCCGGTCGGTTGCATTTTTGCTTCCAACCGCGCCAGCCGCTGTTCGATCTGGATAAGCTTGTGCAGGATCAGCACATGGGTCTTCCTGGCGTCGATGCCGACGGGACTGTCGGGGCTGGTGATGAGGCGTTCGATCTGCTCCGCCAGCTCGCGCGGGATGTCCAGGTCCATGAGATGCCTCCTATGATGTTGGTTGTCGATAGAGTTGAGCATACACTATTCCCATGAAGCCCAAGACGCTCATCCTTCGGACAGCCGGTACGAACTGTGACCGCGAAACCGCCCACGCCTTCGAGCTGGCGGGCGCGGAGGTGGAGTTTGTCCACATCAATCGCATCCTTCAGAACAAGTCGCTGCTGGGCAACTACCAGATGCTTGCGATCCCTGGCGGGTTCAGCTACGGAGATGACATCAGCTCCGGCCGGATCTTCGCCAACCAGATTCTGCATCACCTTGCCGACGCGATGCGGCAGTTCATTGACGATGGCAAGCCGATCATCGGCATCTGCAATGGATTCCAGGTCCTGGTGAAGACCGGTCTGCTCCCCGGTGAACTGGCAGGCCAAAGTGGTCAGAACTGCACGCTGACCCACAACACCAATGGCCGGTTCCTGGATCGATGGGTGCATCTCTCCACCCGGAGCGATAAATGCATATGGACCAAAGGGATACAGCATCTGGAACTGCCGGTGGCCCATGGTGAAGGCCGGTTTGTCCCTGCGGATGATGCGGTGCGACAGGCTTTGTGGGCAGATGATCGCGTTGCGCTGGTCTACACGCGCAGCGACGGATCCACCGCCCAGGGAGAAGTACCCTGGAACCCGAACGGGTCGGTGGATGATATTGCAGGCGTCTGCGATGCGACCGGCGTGGTATTTGGCTTGATGCCGCACCCGGAGCGGTATGTCTCACCGCTCCAGCATCCAGCCTGGACCAGCCAGCGTCCGCGGCCCACGGAAGGGGCCGGTCTGCAGATGTTCCGCAACGCGATCGCCCATGTGGTAGCTGCCGTCGGAGCGGGAATTTAGAGCACAACTACCTGACAAAACCCCGACAGGCATCATCAATTCTGTCGACATATTCCAAAAAGGCTGTACAAATTGCCTGTTGTCACCCGATGGTAGTGAGTGTACAGTCCGAACCACCTTTTTCGCGACGCGTCGCGGAAAACCGGTGGTTTGGCAGGTTCCGGACCACAAAAACGTCGTAAGTGTTGGCCTGGGTCGTGTGATGCGGGCTGCTAGTTTGAACTTCGGGGCATGTCGCCCCACCCCGGCGGATTCTCGCGGGGAAACAGGTACAGGAGGTTCGTATATGTTGCGGAATCTTTTCATCGCGGGCGTCATTGCACTGCTGCCTACAGCTGCTATGGCTCTTCCGCAGGCAGGTGACTGGGAACTGACGCTGTCCGGTAACGGCATGAGCGATCGTGACCTGGACAACAACGCCTTCGGCGCTGCTGCCCAGATCGGTTACTACGCGACCGACG
>CAZSJB010000129.1:2845-5576 GCA_964606625.1 uncultured Tepidisphaeraceae bacterium
GGAAGTGTACGTTCGCCAGAGCCTCAACTGGGTTGATCCGGAAGGCTCTTCCAGCGTGTTCGACGGTTCCACCCGCGTCGGTGTTGACTACCACTTCACCATTGGTGATCAGTGGCGTCCGTTCGTCGGTGCCAACGTTGGCTATGCCTATGGCGACTCGACCGACGACTCCTGGATCGCCAGCTTCGAAGGTGGCGTGAAGTACTACGTCAATGCTTCGACGTACATCTTCGGCATCGTCGAGTATAAGTTCCTGCTCGAAGAGAGCTTCAGCGATGGCGGCTGGGCCTATGGCCTGGGTATCGGCTTCAACTTCTAAGTTGCAGCCGGATTCACCGCGAATCGAATCAAGCCCCGCGTCCCCTGACGTGGGGCTTTTTGTTTATCTCTTGCTGACTCCCGCATACCCGCGAAAGGGTCCAATCCGGTTTCCCCACTGACGAGAAACACGACTCAGCAGTAAAGTGACCGCCATGGTCCCTCGGATTCTGATGCTGGCGGGCATCTGCATCGTGGTAGCCGCCTTGTGGGCGGCCCAGGAGGTGCTGATCCCGCTGGCATTGGCAATATTGCTGACCTTCCTGCTGGCGCCGGTGGTCAGGCGGCTGGAGAATCTGCACCTTCCGCGAATTCCCAGCGTGCTGGTGGTGGTGCTGGTGGCGTTCGGCCTGCTGGGGGGTATTGGTTGGCTGGTGACCGGGCAATTGCTGGAACTGGCCAACGACCTGCCGGTCTACAAGGAAAACATCACCACAAAACTGCGAAATCTGCCCGGTGGGGGCAGCGCGTTTGAGCGAGCCCGCGGAACCATTGACGAAATCACCGAAGAACTCAAAACCCCCACCACTACGCGGGCTACCACTCAGGCAACTACACAGGCTGCGGTGGATGACCAGGGTCGCCTGGACCTGACGCGCCTGTCGCTGCTCAGTCCCGAGGGATTCGCCCAGGCCTTCAGCGAAGCACTGCGCCAAGGGGAGCCCGTACCTGTACAAGTGGTTCAGCCAGCCCTGACTCCCATACAGATGCTCGGGGAAACGCTGATGGCACTCGCCGAACCGCTGGCAACGGCAGGTATCGTCATCGTGCTGGTGATCTTCATGCTGTTGCAGCGAGAAGATCTGCGCGACCGCATCATCCGGCTGCTGGGTGGCGGCCAACTTCAGGTAACCACCAGTGCGCTTGACGATGCAGCACGGCGCATCAGCCGGTACCTGGGCGCGCAGGCGATCGTCAACGGAACCTATGGCATCGCGGTGGGACTGGGGCTGTGGGTGATCGGACTCATTTTTGCCCCGGAAACGGGGTTTCCCAACTGGGCGTTGTGGGGGCTGCTGGCTGCGGTGATCCGGTTCATTCCCTATGTGGGGCCGTGGATCGGGGCGTCGATACCGATTCTCCTGTCAGCCTTGGTCTTCGAGGGGATCGCTCCCCTGCTCGTGACGATCAGCTACTTCGTGGCGATCGAGTTGTGGAGCAACAACCTGATGGAACCTTGGCTGTACGGCGCCAGTACCGGTTTGAGTGCCACGGCAGTCCTTGTCTCGGCCGTATTCTGGACCTGGTTGTGGGGGCCGATTGGACTGATCCTGGCAACACCCCTGACGACCTGCCTGGTCGTGCTGGGCAAGCACGTCCCCCAACTGCGGTTTCTCGACATCCTTCTGGGCGATGCGCCGGTCCTGGATCCGCCGGCACGCATCTACCAGCGGCTGCTGGCCATGGATCAGGAAGAAGCCGCCGACCTGCTCCAGGAGTTCTACAAAAAGATGTCGCTACAGGAGATCTTCGAAGATGTCCTCCTGCCGGCGCTGGCGATGGCGGAAGCTGACCGCCACGCCAATACCCTCGACGAAAAACGCCAGCGCTTCATCCATGAAGCGATGCGCGACCTGGTCGAGGAAATGAATGACCTGGCCCGCACGGAGCAAGTCCAGGAACAAGCCCGCAAAACCGTTGAAATGGCCCGCGGGGATCGGACCGTGGTCATGCATCCCTCCGATAAAGCGGTGCGCGTTCTCTGCCTGCCCGCGAGCGATGAAGCCGATGAAATCGTCGGCATCATGCTTCAGCATCTGCTGATCCTGCGCGGCTATGATGCCAGCACCATGTCCGCCGGCAGCCTCACCTCCGAAATGCTGCACCGGGTGCAGGAAGATCAGCCCCATATCGTGATCATCTCGGCATTGCCTCCGTCGGCGACTACCCGCGCCCGATACCTGTGCAAACGCCTGACCAGCCATGTCAAGGATCACCGCATGATTGTCGGCTTGTGGACGGTTACCGCCGACCTGGATCGCGCCCGCGAACGTCTGACCACCGTTGCCTCCGTGCAGGTTGTTGCCACACTCGGCGACGCCCTCGACCATACCCGCCAAATCTCGCAGCGTGTGCGCGCTTCGTCATGACTTGAAATGCAAGCCTCCTTGCTGTTCCCTTTGCCCTTCTTACGATTCGCCTTTAACCTGATTGCGTGTTCTCGCTTTCGCAAAGCCTGTTGCCTGTGCTTCAGCTCACCCGGATGGCGCTGGTTTTCACCGCCATTGCGGACAGCCTGTGCGCACTGATGCTCTGGGCACGATGGGAGAATGATCCCGCCGTCCTCAACCCATGGCGGATTGCGGGGGTGGTGATCGTCTCCATCGGGTTGTATGGCTTCGGGATGGCCCTCAACGACATTATTGATCGGCGGCGCGATCGCACGATGGCGGCACATCGACCGCTGCCATCC
>CAZSJB010000129.1:5588-7813 GCA_964606625.1 uncultured Tepidisphaeraceae bacterium
GACCGCGTACGCGATCTGCCTGCTGCTTGGTCTGCTGACGCTGATCGGCGGAATTGTGTTGATCGCAACGGCGCCGGCAGACGATCAGGCCGCCGGCTGGGCCTCGATGCTGCTGATTTTCTGGACGGCAACCCTGATCGTCTTCTATGACCTGGCGGGCAAATACCTGGTCGCCGTCGGGCTGCTGACACTCGGATTCGTGCGATTCTTTCACGCCTTGATTCCCGCGCCACAGTGGCCGTTGGTGTGGCATCCGCTGCTGCTGCTCAACCATGTGACCATTCTCTCGGCTGTAGCATATCGTTGGGAGCAGAAACGCCCATCCCTGACGGATCTGCATTGGCGCGGACTGCTGGGAGCCCTGGCGCTGGTGAATGTAATGGTGGTGGGACTGGTGTTCTGGCTGAGGTATCGATCGGGGGTGAGTTTCTCCGAGATCCTCTGGATTCAACCGGGCCTGCTGCTGCCAATAGCGGCAGCCATGCTGTTTGGTGCTGTGGCGTACTCAATCTACTGGTGGAGCGATACCCCACGACAGGCGGGGCAGAATGTCATGCTCTACGGGCTGCTATGGTTGATTGTGTATGACGCCTGCTTCGTGGCGGGATATGTGGACTGGATGTGGGGGCTGGGCCTGCTGATCCTGTTGCCGATCTCCTTTTTGAGTGTGCAGGCGATGCGCTGGTGGAGCCGGGTAATGTCCCTGTCGCAGCGGCCCTCTTTCAAGCGCGCCCGGCACATGGACTCCCAGCCGCGCTTTCATGGATGAGCGCAACAACCGTCAACATTAAAAATCGATTGAGAAAAGAAGATCCCCGCCCCTTCCAGAGAATCCTACCCGCTTATGTCTGGCGGGTGGCATGGATCTCGATCCGATCGCGATCAATGTCATACCGGACATGAGCACGATCACCGGCTTGGAGTTGGTCAAGGGTCACCGGCTGCTCATTCAAAAGAATTTCCGTGACCCCCAGCGCCCGTGCCAGTCCGGAAATAAACTCATCCATGGCGATCCCCTTCGGGAGGACAGGGAGGCCGCTCGGCCTCAACGCGAACCGGAACCGGCTTGGGACCAAGCAGTGCCGCCAATGCCTTACGAATCCACTCTAACACAGACATTATCATCTCCGATGCGAATCCAACGCTGCCTTTCTTTTCTGCAGACGTCATCGTTTATTTATCTTACGCCCTCAAGCAACTACAGTTCCATTTCCCGACAAAGTCGTAGCCAAAGTGAATAATCCTGCCCGGACTTCGATTAACACCTGTATGACCGTAAGATTCCTCCTCAGGATCTGTCTCCGGGTCGCGATCGGGGGCTGTCAGGATGACGACATGTCGCCCAATGCTTCAGAAGGTTTCCCCACCTCCGAAAACGTGCCTACAATAGACCAACCACGATCCTCCCCCACGAAGGTGGTTTCTATGTCCAACAAGATCCAGAAAACCGAAGCCGAATGGAAACAGGAGCTGACGCCTGAGCAATATCATGTGCTGCGTGAAAAAGGCACTGAACCGGCGTTCACCGGCAAATTATATCAGGTAAAAGATCCCGGCACCTACGTTTGCGCGGGCTGTGGACAAGAACTGTTCAGCTCGGAAACCAAGTATGAATCGGGCAGCGGCTGGCCCAGCTTTTATGCCCCCATCCGGGAAGATGTCGTGGAAACCGCCACTGACACCTCCCATGGCATGATTCGCACCGAGGCCCTGTGCAGCCGCTGCGGAGGGCATCTGGGCCATGTCTTTGAAGACGGCCCCGCTCCCACCGGGTTGCGCTACTGCATTAACTCCGTTTCACTGAATTTTATCAGAAAAGAGCAGTGAACCGAGGTTAACCTGCTGACAACCGCCCCCCAGTTTGCGTCGTCCGGTCGGTTGTGTATTCTCGCGCTATGGCCGACGTTTCCTTCACGCATCTCCACGTTCACACCCACTATTCCATGCTCGACGGGGCCTGCCGGATCAAGGATCTGGTAGCCCGGACGAAGGAATTGGGAATGGATTCGATCGCCATCAGCGACCACGGCTGTATGTTTGGCGCCATCGAGTTTTACACGGAGTGCAAAGCGGCCGGGGTCAAACCCATCATTGGCATGGAGGCCTACATTGCCCCTGGCGATCGCCGCGAGCGCACCAGCCCCACCGGCAACCCCGGCGATGCCGCGTTCCACCTGCTTTTGCTCGCGGAAAATCTTGAGGGCTACAAAAATCTGACAAAACTC
>CAZSJB010000130.1:0-7811 GCA_964606625.1 uncultured Tepidisphaeraceae bacterium
ATGAAGCGCGACGCCACAATGCGGCGCTGTACGACGAGCTGCCGGCGGACAGCCCGGTGGCGACACCGTTCATCGCGCCGGGCAATTACAGCATCTATAACCAGTACGTCATTCGGGTGCCTAACCGCGACGCGGTGAAGCAGGCGCTGGCGGATCGGGGCATTGGATCAGCCATTTATTATCCGATTCCGCTGCATCTACAGGAATGCTTCGCAAACCTGGGGCATCGCAAGGGAGACTTCCCCGAATCGGAGCGCGCCTGCGAAGAAGTGCTGGCACTGCCAATCTATCCGGAATTGCCCGAAGCCCACATTCGCCACGTCGCAGCGGCGCTGCGCGAGATCACTTCCCGTTAACAACCTGCGCATCAGCCGGGACTGGTACAACTCTTGCACGTCATCGCGGCGTTATGGCTACCTTGCACGGATTATCGTCGCGCGGATGGATTTGCCTGGATATGACTCAATGCCATCCGCGGCAATACGTCAGTACCGCCACGACAGATGAGCACGCTTTGACGGGAAGGAATCATGGCCAAGCAGAAGAAACGCACGCTGCCGCCGCAGACACAGCGACGTCAGCCGGGCGTCGAAAAACAGATGCAGCCTAAACCGGCTGCCAAGCGCCCCGATTACAAAGGCACCGGAAAACTTGACGGCAAGGTCGCGCTGATCACCGGAGGCGACAGCGGCATCGGCCGATCCGTGGCAATTCTGTTCGCGCGCGAAGGCGCCGATATCAGCGTCGTCTATCTCAATGAATATGAAGATGCGCAGGAGACCAAGCGCCTGGTGGAAGCCGAAGGTCGCAAATGCCTGCTGATCAGCGGCGACATCGGCTATGAGAGCTTCTGCCGCGATGCGGTCGAACAGACCGTCAGCGAACTGGGCCGCCTGGACGTGCTGGTCAACAACGCCGCCGAACAACATCCCAAGAAAAGCATCGAGGAAATCGATCGCGAGCAGCTCGAACGTACCTTCCGCACCAACGTCTTTGGCATGTTCTTCATGACCAAAGCCACCATGCCGCACCTGGGCGAAGGCTCGACCATCATCAACACCAGTTCCGTCACCGCGTATCGCGGCAGCGAAGGGTTGATCGATTACTCGGCAACCAAGGGTGCAATCGTGTCGTTCACCCGCTCGCTGGCAAAAAACATAGCCAAAAAGAAAATCCGCGTGAACGCGGTGGCGCCCGGCCCGATCTGGACACCGTTGATCCCCTCAACATTCTCCAAAGAAAAGGTCGAGACTTTCGGTGCCGATACGGCTCTGGGCCGCCCCGGCCAGCCGGAAGAAGTCGCCCCCTGCTTTGTCTTCCTGGCTTCCGAAGATTCGTCCTACATGACCGGGCAGGTGCTGCATCCCAATGGCGGGGAGATGGTGGGAAGCTGAAAAGACAAAACGAGCGTCAGTTGCCCTTGAACGCGCATCGCGCTCACCGGCAACTGACACTCGCCTGCTTACTTGAGCATGCCCTGCTCCTGGGCGTAGCTGAACACACCGCCGGCTTCGATGATTGGCAGCACATCGCCCAGGGGTTTGATGTCATAACGCTCGTTGCGCGTCTTGTTGATGACATAGCCGTCGGCGATATGCACTTCCAGTTCATCGCCGGTGTGCACCTTCTCGACCAGCCGCTCGACCGTCTCCACCGGGACCAGGTACCCGCCGTTAACGCTGTTGCGGTAAAAGATGCGGGCATAGAACTCTGCCAGCACGCACTGCACACCGGCTTCAGCCAGCGCCAGCGGTGCATGCTCGCGCGATGAACCACAACCGAAGTTCTTTCCGCCCACGACGATGCTGTATTCGCTACGGAACTGCCCTTCGGGCACAAATCGCTTATGCCCCTCCGGCAGACCCGCCTGGGCATCCGGCACACCGGAATTGGCATACATGCCAAAATACTTGCGCTCCCGCGGGTCGGAGGGGTTGTACGACAGATACTGGGCCGGAATGATCTGGTCCGTATCGATGTTGTCCCCCAGGACGTAGGCTTTGCCTTTGATAACGGATTGCATAGTTCTTCGAAGATAGAGTGGTTTACGGCAAAAGGCAAAGGGTGAATGGCCCTTGGCAGCCAGTTATTCGCAGCCGGTTGCGCCGGACAATCGCTTACGGATACTCCTCCTGCGTCATCACCGTTGCGGTTTCCTGCGGATCTCGCAGGCGATGCAAAAACTCTGCCCGCTCGGCGGGGGTAAGCGGCTCGACGGTCATGGTCAGGCGTTCCTGCTCACCCGGTTCGATCGGCTGGATGGCAATGGCTGTGACTTTGACAGGAATGTTCTGGGTGCCGTTGGTGGTGAACAGCGGCACGAACACAATCGGGTCGCCCGGCCGATTTTCCATGATCTGTAGGAAAAGCCGCCCCATGGCCGTGCCGATCGCATCGAAATTGGCTTCGCCATTGGGGGCGATGTGGGCATTGCGCTGCATTTGCGGCAGTTTGCGGCGAACGGCCTCGGTCAGCCGCTCGCGCTGGCTGCTCCAGAGTGCCTCCGGCAGGGGTAGCTGCCCGGCCAGCACCCGTGTCAGATGCAGATCCATACTTCCGTCGGATTCGATGCGCGGTTCGAAATGCACGCTGACGACTTTTCCTTCCAGCAACTCGATGCTGCGGATCTTTCCCGCCAGGATCAGCCGCCCCCCATGGAGGACGATCTGCGGATCCTCGATGTAGGTTTCAAACTTGCGATCCCATCCGTTGAAGGACGACCACTTGTCGAAAAATGCGTTCAACTCATCGGCGGTGAAGCTGATCTGGATCGGCTCGCCGTTGGCGATGGCTTGCTGGGTGGTGCCTTCACGTCGTTCCAGTTTATAGGCTTGTGCGATACGGGCTTGGGCATCCAGCCACAGATTCTCAGCTCTTGCCGCCGCAGCCGCCCGATCCGCGTCGCTGAGGGCACGCGGCTGATACCATTCCGGCACGCGATCCAACCGGCGATCGACAATCCAGACCGCGACCAGCAGGACAGCCAATCCGGCGGCAATCCCCAGAAGAATCCGTTTAATCCATCGCATGAGTCGATTTTGAGGCATTGGCTGGACCTGCGGCAGACGGCTGGGAGGATTGAACCCGATCTAGCGGTTCATCGCAACGGCAGCGCGTCATTCTTGGTAGAGTCTTCCCCGTTCTCCAGCAAATCAAACGCCACCTGTCGCCAGCGGCCACTCCGCATGCGCGTCACGGGTTAGACGGGATAGAATCAGCCACGGTTCACCGCGCAATCAACATGACCGATTCTGCCGCCATTTCCGCCCCTTACCGCCAAGCCGCCCGCCGCATCCGGGCACGACTTGGACATCGCCCCGCCGCGATGATGGAAGCGCTGCGCGATCTGGCTGTAGCAGCCGACCGCGCAGCGGCTGCCCAACACAACCAGCAACCAACCAAAGGCGATCCACGCCCTTTTTCCGCCAGTGAAGCCTTTTCCCAGCTTGTTCTCGATCACCTGGAGGGGCCCGTCCTGCGATTCAGCGTCCGCCAGAAACTGCTGCGCCAAGCCGCTGAAATGGGAATCGGCCGCTTCGAAGCCAACCTCCTGATCGCCCTGGTCGAACACCGCCACCGGCAATCTCCTCCGCCTTGGCCAAGCCAACCCTCCCACCGCACGCCTTGGCGCACCGCAGCGATCGTATTGCTGATCGAAGTGATCCTCCTCACCGCCGCGGGGGCGATCTACTTCTGACAGCGCCAGCGACAGAGGTGTGTTGCCGCAACTCCTGCCGAGCAAATAAGCTACAAAAAGTTATACAATATCAGTATATTTTTTGCTTGGATTTCTGGATGACAAGTGTATACTTCCAGCAAGAATCGAGTACACCTCATGGCTAAGTATGAGATGATCAGCGACTTGCTTGAGAAGCGTATCCGATTGGGGGATTACGCGCTCAAGGATCTGCCAGCCGAGGAGATGCTGGCCTCGGAGGTGGGGGTCGCGCGGATGACCGCCCGACGCGCCATCCAGCGGCTGGTCAAAAAGGGGTTACTCGTCCGCCAGCCCAACGGACGGCTGGTCGTCAATCGCAATCATGTAGCCGGTGGTGGCCAACTGGCGATCCTGACCACCGCCTACTCCAGTGCCCATTTCGATCGATGGCTGATCGCGGCTGAGCTTACCGGCCATAAGCTTCGCACCAATGTCCGCAAGGTGGATTTTGTCCACTGGGATGATCCGGTCATCATGGAAGCGATGGACGCCTTCGATGGCGTCCTGCTGCTGCCCGGATCCGAGCCGCTGCCCGATGCCATCCGCAAACGCCTGTTGCAGCATAAGACCCGCCTGGCGGTCCTGGATACCGATTGGACGGGGCTGGGCTTCCGTTCGATCAATCTCACGCCAGTCCACCAGACCGAAGATCTGCTGGAGCACCTGGCATCCCTGGGACATCAGCGCATCGCGTGTTTCAACACTCAGCCGATGACCCGCGAGGTACAGGCGCGTATCAAGTTCTGGGAACAATGGATGGCGCAGCGCGGCTTCAGCGCGCGCCTGATCAATGAACCCGTGGAAAGCTACGGCAACGCGACCGCCCGGGCGTACCAGGTGATGGGCGATTTCCTGCGGGCCCGTCGGCCGGATTTCACGGCGGTGCTCTGCGTCACCGTGCCTGCTGCCATCGGCGGCATGCGCGCAATGCACGACGTCAATCTCCGGATTGGCCAGGATGTCTCCATCTGCGCGGTCGCCGACGTGGGCGAAGGGCGCTATTACTATCCGACGCTGACGGCAACGCAGTTGCCCGATCCGCGTCCATTTCTCGAAGTGGCATTTGAGTGGATGTTGCAGAAAAAGGATGACTGGGGCGCGCCGATGCTGCTTCAGCCATCCACTGTGGACCTGTTTATCGGGGCCTCGACGGGTCCCTGTCCCGAAGCCTGAACCACCGGCTGCCCGCGTGGCAGCATCACATATCGTTACTCGGGAGGAAGCTCATGCGCTATCGCACTTCCAACACAGGGCGCGGTTTCACACTTGTGGAGCTCCTTGTTGTCATCGGCATCATTGCCTTGTTGATTTCGATCCTGCTGCCGGCATTGCAACGCGCAAGACGGTCAGCCCAAGGACTGGTCTGCCTGAACAATCTCAAGCAGCTTGGCCTGGCAACCATCATGTATCAGGGGGATTACGACGGCATGTTTCCGCCCAACCTCTATTATCATCGTCCCGGCGGGGAGAGCTCCCCGGAAATGCGCGGCGACGAGGTGTGGGACTGCAAGCTGGCCCCCTACCTGAACATCGAGTTCCGCGACGAAAACGGCAACCATCAGCCGACGCAACTGCTCATCTGTCCACTGGACTGGCGGGCCGACGTCAGCCCGTGGGGTCACCTGCGCCGCTCCTATACTGCCAACCGCACCTCCACGCACCCCAGCCATGTCAACTGCGGCGTGGTCTGGATCGGCAACGGCACACCCAAGGTGAAAGCCGGCAGTTTCCGCGGCGCAGCTGAGGTGGTCTATCTCTTTGAACTATGGAATATCAGCGGCACCGATGGCAACCGTCAGTGGCGCGCCCCCTTCGCCGTGTCCGATGGCTGGCATGGCAATGTGCCTCCCGTCAATTACTTCAATCCCGATCGCAATAACGGCCCTTACTACCACGGTCAGCAGATGGCGTTCCTTTTTGCCGACATGCATGCTTCCCTGGAAGACCCCACCCGCGCAGGTGTTACCGCCGGTGGTGCCCTTCCATGGTGGCAACGACGCTGAGGGGAGGTCTGGGCTGGATAGCGCGGTCCATGATTTCACGAAGGAAGGAGATGAAGATGTCAAAACGATTACTGGGGTCGGGAATAACCCTGACTGTGGGTGCATACCTGATGTATGCGAGCACGGCTGTCGGCGCGGAGATTGTTGTACTCAGCGATGATTTCAACAGCTACGCGGATCACAGTGCGGTCCGAGCTGCCTGGAACGGAAACAACATCACCATCAACACGCAGTACACGCCAGACATCCGTTTCAGCAGCGCCAGCTGGTCATTGGTAGGGACGCCTCAGCCGATCACGCTGCCATCCACGGCCATGTTCGCTAATGAGGTCGTGTACCGGCCGTTGTCGCAGACGGTGGTTGAGGACTTCAGCGTTACCATCGATGTCGTCAGCACCGTCTATCAGCGAACGCAGCGCATCGGCATGATGGATGCCACGGGCCTGAACGGCTACGCCGTTGCCTGGAACACCCAGAACGTCAACCAGTACAGCGGCAAAGGAACGGTCGGGGTTTACAAGTACGAGAATGCAGCCATCAGCGGAAACGGTACTTTGATCGGATCGATCACTGCATCGGGACACTGGGCAACCGGGGTCGAGTATGCAGTCGACAATAATGCCGAAGAGGCCACCTATGTCGGTCCCACCGATCCGATCATGGCCACGATCAGGTTCACCTGGTCAAAGGACGAGGAGCTTGACTCAGCCCCAGGTGTGAAGGGCGTGTTCCGCGTGTACGTCAATGATGAACTGAAAGTGGAAGTCGCCGACAGCACCTTCTCATCGTTTGACCGCCTTTACCTTCGCGGTCACGCCAATGGCGTGTTCGACAACGTGCAGGTAACGACCGTCCCCGAGCCGGCGGCTGGCGCGGCGGCGCTGAGCGGCCTGCTGCTGGCACGGCGCCGTATTGCGCGGTGAGAGATTCGACACATACAACATCCGCCGCACGCGCAGCGGACAAACCTGATTTGAAAGGGGAAGCATGATGCTCAAATCTGCCCTGGTTAGTGGCGTGTTTGCGATGACTGCACCTGTCGTATACGGAGTGGTACCGGCCAATGTCGGCGCGGATGTGCCGTTTATCACCCTGGAAGCCGAGTCGCCTGACGTTCGGACAAACGGACAGGTCATTCGTCTCAAGGCGTTGCCCGGGGTCTCACATCAATCACCCGAGCTGGAGGCCTCCGGGCGGGCGCACGTGGAGCTGCGGAACGTCGGCGACTTCGTGGAGTTCACCTCGCCGAGTGCCTTCAACACGATGGTCATTCGCCATTGCATCCCCGATGCCCCGGAGGGCGGGGGGATCGAAGCCACCCTCGGCTTATACGTCAACGGCCAGCGGCGGCAGAGCATCACGCTCAGCTCCAGGCACAATTGGCTGTACGGAACCGGTAAAGTCGGTGAGAACGGCCAGAGCGACACCCCTACGCCCTTCCCGCATGTCTTCTGGGATGAAGCCGATCTGTTCATCGAAGGCGGCGTGCAACCAGGCGACATCATCCGCCTCCAGAAAGACGAGCAGGACACCGCAGAGTTCTACCGCATCGACCTGGTTGACCTGGAGATGGTCGGACCGCCGCTGCCCCAGCCGGAAAACTCGCTGGCCGTGGCAGACTATGGCGCCACCGGCAAAGACGCAGCCACCGACACCGCCGCCATGAAACGCTGCATTGCCGATGCCAAGGCTCAGGGCAAGATTGTCTACATCCCGCCGGGCAAGTATCTCCAGAACGAGGTGCTGGATCTTGACGGCGTCAAGGTCCAGGGCGCGGGAATGTGGTACACGACGCTGTATGACACGGTAGGCAATGACAGTACCACCTGGGCGGGCTATGCGGGATTCAGGTTCCATGGTGACGGCACGTCGGTCTCGGACCTGCGCCTCGATAGTCTGGCGAACACGCGTCGCCCGATGTCCTCGCGTGGAATCACGGGGTTTGCGGACAACTTTGAGATCCGCAACGTCTGGTTTTCGCGGCTGGGCGTAGGCATTTGGCTGGGCGGTGAAAATGGCATTGTCTCGCACTGCCGGGTGCGCCATACCTATGCCGAGCGGGTTGTCTTTCATGACGGCGACGGGCATCC
>CAZSJB010000131.1:0-7782 GCA_964606625.1 uncultured Tepidisphaeraceae bacterium
TCCCAGGATCAGCACCAGCACCGCCAACACGGCCAGCCGCATCCCGATCGCCACCCACTGGCGCACCGGCCCCAGCCCCGCCAAAGATCGTATCCCCAGCAGCACAAACGGCACCGACAGCGCAATCCACAATCCCAGCGCAAACCAACCGCTGAAATATTCCAGATGGATTGATCCGGTCATGGCCAGGCCAGAGAAAATGAAAATCCCACCTGAGTTCATGGGTCGTGCCAGAGGCGGATCATACCCGAAGCTTTACCCAGGTTGCGAACAATCTCTTCAGCCAAGGGATTGTCCGCCTCAGCCGGATCAAGTGCTCGAGGCGGCTAGTCGATGATCTGGCTGGAAGGCTTTGCGCGCATGATGGATCAATCCCCCATCTCCACCACGCCCGCCGCGGATCCTATCCCCGGCCGCGCCTCCGCCAGGCGGCGAATTCCCGCATGGTGCAACGTGCGCAATTTCTGCCTCAGCCTTTTACTGGTAAGTGGTACCGGAATCATCGTGCTGCTGCTGACCCGCGAACCGATCGCACAACCAACAACCACGCAAACGCTCCTGGCCGTGGCGGCGCTGGTGTGCAGTGCGTGGGTCAGCATCGATCATTTGCTGCACTGGCGACTTCCAACCCGCCGCCTGACAATCGCGATCGAGGAAGTGCGCGCCGGCAAGATGCCGATTGAGGAATTGTCGACCATTTCAGGCGGCATCAAACCGGTCGTCTCGGCTGTGCAGGAGGTCTGTCGGGACCTGCGCCGCCAGATGGCTGAGTACGATCGCCTTCAGCGTGAGATTCACTATCGCGTCGCCCATCGCACCGATGCCTTGGAGCGGATGATCGCCCGGTTGCGCCAGCAAGCTGAACGCGATGCGCTGACCAGCCTGCACAATCGCCGGGCATTGGATACTTACCTGCCAGAACTGATCGAGCGGTGTCAGGCGGACCAGACTCCGCTCACCCTGCTGATGATCGACATCGACCATTTCAAACAGGTCAACGACACGCTTGGTCATGCAGCCGGGGATCAACTGCTGCGCGATGTCGGCGGACTGATCCGCAGCGGTATCCGCGAAGGCGATCTGGCCTTCCGCTATGGCGGCGACGAGTTTGTCATTGTCTTACCGGGAATGGCGAGCGCTGAAGCCCAGGGGCTCGGAAAACGCCTGAGCGTACTCATGGATGAATTGGCCAAAACCACCCACGCCCCGCTTCCGCCGCGGATGACGATAGGCTTGGCCGGCCTGCACGAATTGGAATCTCCCACCGCCGCCGCGCTCCTGGATTTGGCCGATCAGCGCCTTTACGCAAAAAAGCAGGCGCGCAAAACAACCCACGCAGCCTAATCCTTCTTGCAACCACTCCCGATTTTCCTTTTCTTGCGAAAAATTCCGATTTCTGCCCGATTTTCCACCTTAGAGGCGGATTATGAGCAATATCCCGGTCAACTTGTCGTAGGGTGGTTTTTTGTTTGTACTGGACAATCGGCAGCGATATATTGCGCATTCCGGTAGGAAACGGAGCTTCAGCAGGGTATCCCGGGCGCGCCGATAACCGTCCCCGCCGTGGCCAGGGGTTGCTGAGGTTACGCATCGCCCTGAAAAGACGTGCGATGTACCCACCTGGAGGATACACAAAACCCTCCCAGTGTTGCGCCGCAGCATAACGGTCCCGCCCGGGTATCAATATTCCCGAGGGACTGGTCATCCTGAACGAGCGCCAGTATACGACGTAAGAATCTGCTGGAGGCCCTACTCGCCTCATCAGTCGATCCGACGACTTGGATTTCCGCCCGATGAGTGAAAAATTGTCCAATATGCCATCTCCCATGCCGATGCCTCAGCCGCAAAATCCTGCTTCTGTGGCACCGCCGCCTGCTGGAGATCAGCAACCCACCATCGACGAACTGCCCGAGGCCCGTCCCAAGCTAAGCATCTGGCATAGCCCCTGGGTGCAGAATGTTCTGCCGCTGGCGACCAGCCTTATTTTGCATGGCGCTATCCTTTTGATCGGGTTTGCCGCCATTAAAACCATCCCGAAGGTCGTTGAGGTGGTTCGCGAGCAGATCATCATTCCCGATGCCCAGATTATCGAAGGCGCCGATCCGGGGGGTGTTCCCAATCCCGGGCTGGGCGATGATCCCAACCGGGCTGCCGCCCAGGACCAGTTCCAGGACGTTCCCGACGATGCCGGGCTGGCAGCCAGCCAGGTCCGCGAGCTGAACCGGTCCCTCCTTGCTGGCGGCGCCGAAAATGAGATGGCGTTGAACCCACTGGCAATCGGCCCGCAGGTGGGCGGCCCCAGCCGGGGCGACAACAGTGGCGAAGGGGATCCCGGCGGCGGAATCGCCCCCTTTGGGGTGCCGGGCGGCGGCGCAGCTGGACCGGTCGCCCCGTTCATGGGCGGAAGCGGAAACGCCCGACGCGTGGTCTATGTGGTCGACGCCTCGGGAACCATGATGAACGTGTTTCCTGCCGTTAAAATGGAACTGCGCAAGGCCCTGGATGTGCTCAAGCCCATCCAGGAGTTTAATATCATCATCTTCCGCGATGGCGACATCCTGGCGTTCAATAACTCCCGGCTTGAGCCTGCAACCCCCGCTAACAAGGGGCGTGCCTTCCAGTGGATCGATGAATTGTATCCAACCGGCGGAACAGATCCGATGCCGGCAATCCGCATGGCGTTCAAAATGCAGCCGGAACTGATGTATGTCCTGTCGGACGGGTTTGACATGGTCGCGGATTTCGAAGCCCTCGTGCGGGAGTTTCGGGATCTGAATACCAACGGTGTCAAAATTAACACAATTCTGCTGGAGTCGCGTGAAGATCCCGTGCTGCGCAACGTGATGAAGCGGATCGCCACCGATAGCGGAGGCAGAGACATCACGATCAATCGTGATAATCTCTATTAATGAAATCCACCGGTACAGGAGAACCTTGTGGAGTTGTCCACCTCCCACGAGTACGAGAAAGGATCGAGAGACTGATGAGCCGTTATCTGACTTCCAAAATGCGCCTGACGCTGCCTGCAATCGCACTTGTGGGTGCAGGGTTGATCGCCCGCCATGCCTTTGCGCAGGCGGAGGCTGAAGAAGCCCCAGCCGTTGCAGACAACGTCTATTCGCTGGTGTTCCAGAACCTGGAAATCATCTCCATCAGCATTCTGCTGCTCAGTGTGGTTGCGGTCACGCTCATCATCCAGAACTTTATCCGCGTTCGCAAAAGTGTGCTGATTCCCGAGCAGAGCACTGAGCAGATGCGCGAGATGATCGCCAATCGCCAGTTCAAGGAACTGATCGACTACACCGAAAACGATCCCACATTTGTTGCCCAGGCGCTCAATCCCGCACTCAAGCGGGCCCCGCGCTTCGCGGAAATGAAAGAGGCCATGGAGACCGCCGTCGCTGAACAGGCGGCTGAGCAGTTCCGCAAGCTGGAGTACCTTAACATTCTGGCGAACGTCGGCCCCCTGCTGGGTCTGCTGGGAACGGTCGTCGGAATCATGCAGGCCTTCCTCGACATGCAGAAAGGCGGCGGTTCCGCCAGTCCTGCGGACCTGGCTCAGGGTATTTCGGTCGCGCTGGGTACGACGATGCTCGGGCTGATCCTGGCGATCCCGTGCCTGAGTGCATACGGTTACCTGCGAAATAAGGTGGACCGCCTGGTCACTATCGGCGCCCTCGAAGCCGAGGAACTGCTGCTGATGATCCGCCCGTCGGATTCACCAGCCAAGCCGTCGGCCAAAGGTGGCACGTCCCGGCCAGCTGTCGCGAAAAAGCCCGCTGCGCCGACACCACCGACCCCGCAGGTGGCCGTCCCGCAATCCCAGCAGTAATCCTGACTTGCCCCCAGGGCTACTCCCAGTGACCCTGGGGCAACTACCAAGGTGCCATGCGAAAGAAACGTTACATTCCCCCAGCCGGTGGCGGGGTCAACATCACTTCTCTGTGCGACATCATGCTCTCCCTGCTGATCTTCTTCATGCTGGTCAGCAAGCGAGGGCTTGATACCGGAGCCGATACGGAGATGGAGCTGCCGCAGACGATCCTGGGCATCAATATCGAAGACCTGGGAAATACGGTCACCCTGAACGTCTATCCGGGTGGTGCAGAGGAACCAGAGGTGACCACCTTAGACCCATATACCGGCGAGCGCCTGTATCTGCGAATCACCGAGCCGAGCGGACGCCGGCCGCTGGAGGAGTTTCTCAGCACGGCACGACGTCACAACCCGGACCTGAAGGTCATCATTCGCGGCGCGGTTGATTTGCCGTACCGTTATCTCGAACCGGTTCTCCGAACCATTGCCGCTGCCCAGGTGACCAATGTCAACTTCGCCACCGGTAAGGTGGAAGGCGTCGCCTCTGCCAGCTGACCACAGGACCACCCAGCACTGATTGCCATGAAACTTCCTCGCAGCCAGTACAAACCCGCCGACACCGGCCCCAACCTCATGCCGGTTGTTAACGTGGCCATGGTCGTGCTCATCGTCTTCATGATCGGTGCCAGCTTCGCCGGTCCCGAGCACTATCTTGAAAGTAACGTCCCCCTCACCGAATCAGGTGTGGGCGGCGCTCCCCCGCCGGCGGATTACGTCCCGGAAGAGCCCTTTGAAATTCTCGTCAACCCTTACGGTGACGGCTTCGAAGCGATCGCCGGAAACGTTCGCACGACCGATATGGCTGTCCTGCGAGCAACACTCAATCAGCGAAAGCAGCAGTTCGCCGCCACCGGAAAGCTGCCCCCGCTGGTCATCAGTCCCACGGGAAACGTGCGTTACGAATACCTGATCGGCGTCTTCGAAGCCGCCAACGAAGCCGAGTTCGATCGCGTCTCCTTCGCTTCTGCACGACAGTGATGCATAATTCGCGATGAATGATGCGTGGAACGGAGGCATTGTCCGGTTCATGCATCATTCGTCGTTTTTGAAGTCACCAAGGATTCGAGAATGCCCCGCACCGTAAACCGTCTTCGTCATTCGATTCTGGCTGTGTCGGCTGCCGCTGGCCTCACCGCCTCAACAGCCTTCGCTCAGCAGCGTCCCCCCCAAGGTCTGGATGCGCTCAATGACGAGCGTGTCATGACCGAACTGGCCAATCGCGGCTTGGACAACCTGCTGACCCGTCTCTTCGACCAGAACCAGGTTCCCAGCGACAAGCGAGAAGGCATTCTCACCCTGATCTCTCTGCGCCGTCTCAGCGATCCTGAATCCCGGCTGACCCAGCGGGAACGCCAGCAACTGGTCGCCAACGTCGTGCGCGGGATCGAGCAGGCGCTGCCCACCATCGAAGATCCAAAACTCCTGCTTCAGCAGGCATCGGTCCTGATCCAGGAAGGCATCCAGGTCGACGTCAACACACTCGAGTACTGGGGCAACAATCCGCGGCTTCAGGCAACGCTTCAGCAGATCGCCGAAACCGTCATCCGCATCCTCGATCGTGCTATCGAAGTCGCCAACGAACAACTGGAAGTCCTTGCCAACCAGATCCGTAGCGCTGACGACCAGTACGCTCGCCGCTACATGGAGATGGATACCTTCATCCTCAGCGCCGAGTTCACCAGGAGCATGTCCCAGTACTACGTGGTCCTGGCAATGGATCGCGCCAGCGCTGAACGGCAACGGATCGCCACCGAAGCGATCGAGGCGCTGTCGGTCCACGACACCCCCGACAGCAACGTCCAGCCAGTTGTCAAAAACCGAATCGCCAAACTGTTGATCGCCCGCGGCGGTGAAAACGATTACGAGGAAGCCAAGCGGCATTTCGCCGCTGTGGCTACCGGCCAAACCACTCCCCCGCCCGACCTTGCCCAACAGTACGAGGCGATGTACTTCACGGCGGTCGCCGACCTGCAAGCCGGCAACCTTGATCAGGCCGAGCAGGCCCTGAAAAAACTTCGCGCCTGGCAGGAGGCCAACATCCCCGAAGACCAGGGCCGTCGCGGCGCCGAAGCCGCCGCCGTCATGCTCGAATATCGCCTCACCATTGCCCGCGCCGAAAAGGCGCCTGCCAGCCAGCAGGAACAGCTCAACAACCAGGCGGTCAACCTCCTGGTCAATCTCGTCCGCGAGCAACCCGAGTTCCGGGGCGTCGTCTACAGCCAGCTTTTGGATCGCCTTCCGCCTGATCCGGATGTCACCCAGCTGGATCCCCTGCTCCTGCGCGCACTGGCGCGTGAAGGCGAACGGGAAATCAACAAGCCCGACGACGAACCCCGCGATCCAGCCGTCATCGCACGTGCGCTTGCCGCTACCGAGGAGTTTCTCTCCCGCCAGACCAACACCGGAGCCGGCGTCGAGGAAGTCGCCAATGCCATGCTCCTGCGCGGCGTCTTCCTGCAAGCCCAGGAAAAACCCATCGAGGCAGCCGAAGCCTTCATCAACTTCGTCGACAAGTTCAAATCCGACGAAAATGCCCTCTTCGCCCTCGAAAATGCAATGGGCCTCATCGGCCCGCGCCTGGCGGAACGGCAGACCAATCCCAAGATCGATGACCTGTATACGCGTGTGCTTGCGCTGGCGATCAATCCACCGTTCAACCGCACGGATCTGGCGTATCAGTACGGCCGACAGATGCAACAGAAAGGCCAGTACCTGGAGGCTGCCGAAGCGTTTGCGCGTGTTCCCGAGGATGCGTCCAACGCACTTTTTGCCCGCTATTTCCGGATGATCTCCATCAAGGCGCACCTGGATACGCATCGCGCCAGCCTGTCTGACGCGGAACAGGCCGCCCTGCTCGAACAGATCCAGCAGCTTGCCGGGGTGGTGCGACAGGAAGCGGATCAGGCTGCCGCTGCGGCTGCTTCCCAGGAAGAGCGCCAGCGCTATCAGCTGCTCCAGGTTCAGACAACGCTCATGTCCGCGGACCTAGCCAACCGCGTCCAGAACAACCCGCAGCAGGCGTTGCAGATCCTGCAGGGATTCGAGCAGGCGGTTGCCGGCCTGCCGCGTGAGCAGCAACTGCTGGGTGATGCCCTGTTTGTGCGTGTGGACGCATACATGGATCTTGGCCAGAACACTCAGGCCACCGAGGCACTGGTCAATTTGCTCAATACACGTGAAGGCAGCGAAGGCGCCCAGATCATTTACGATCTGCTTCAGCGATTGAATCAGGATTTTGAGCAGGCCCGCGCTGACAACAATCGCGAGGAGATGCGCGAGCTGGCATCGGCACGTGCCCAGCTTACCGGCCATCTGGTCACGTGGGCGGCGGAGAACAAGGATCCGACCATCCGTGACTACACCTATCGCTACCGCGTCTTCGATGCGGATTCCCAGCGGCAGGCGGCCGTGCTCGTCGACGATCCGGATGAAAAGCGTCGGCTGCTGGAGATCGCCCGGGAACGGTATCTGCAATTGCTCACCCCTCAGGCAGTGGCCGAATATCGCAAAACCATCGAAGGCACTAACGCTGATCCGGATGCGCCTGATCCGGTGGTCAGCCTGGGGCTGGCACAGGTGGCATACGACTTGGGCGATTACCGAACCGCCCAGCCGCTGTTGACGCGACTGATCGCCGATCGCCGGCTGGGACCGCCCAAGATCCTGCGCGGTGACGATCTGGTTGATAACGATCAGTACTGGGAGGCCATGTACAAGCTGTTCCGCAGCAATCTGGCCCTGGCGGAGTCGGATCCGCAGTACGCCAATCTGCGGGAGGAAACGCGTCAGCGACTGGCCCAATTCTACGTGATGCAAGGGGAGTCCGTCGGCGGACAGCGCTGGGGTGAAGCATTCAACCAGCTCCGCAAGGAACTCCTGCCGGACTTTAAGATCGAGCCCGTCTCC
>CAZSJB010000132.1:0-4705 GCA_964606625.1 uncultured Tepidisphaeraceae bacterium
GAGCGCCGCGTTTGCAACGCGGAGGTTACCGGTTCGATCCCGGTACGCTCCATTCGTATCCCGCTTGATAGCACGCCGATTGATCCTGGGCTTATGAATATTGACCTGCTGAAGCAATTATCCGAGACCCCAGGAGTTCCCGGGCGCGAAGAGCGTGTCCGTGAGATCCTTCAAACCCATGCTCAGCCGCTTTTCGACGAGATTCGCGTCGATGCCCTGGGTAACCTGATCGCCACCAAGAAAGCCTCGGCTGCCGACGCCTCGCGCGTCGTCATCGCCTGCCATATGGACGAGATCGGGTTCTATATCAAGCACATCGACGACAAAGGCTTTGCGCGCATCGCCAATGCCGGGGGATTTGATCCCCGCAACCTGCTGGCCAGACGGGTGTTGGTGTCAACCAAGGACGGGGATATTGAAGGTTTGCTGAACCCCACCGGCCGGCCGATCCACATCGCCAAGGAAGAAGACAAGAAAAAAGTGCCGGAAATCGGAGAGTTTTTCATCGATTTCTGCCTTCCTGCCGACGAGGTAAAGCAGAAGGTGCGCATCGGCGACCCGGTTACCCTGGTTCAGCCATTTGCGCGCATCGGACAATGTTACAGCGGCAAATGCCTGGATAACCGCGTGGGTGGTTTTGTCCTTCTGGAAGCCATGAAGAAGGTGAAGAACCCCCGCTTTGAAGTGGTGTTTGCCGCGACGGTGCAGGAGGAAGTCGGTCTACGTGGTGCCGGACCGGCTGCCTATGCCTGTCAACCGGATATTGCGGTGGCGATTGATACCACCCTCTGCGTGGATGTACCGGGGGTGCCCGAGGATGAGCGGGTGACCCAGCAGGGAGAGGGTGTGGCGATTAAAATCATGGACTCAGCCACCATCAGCGACCGTGCGTTGGTCGATGAACTGGTAGAGGTGGCCCAGAAGCATGGCATTCCTCACCAGCTAAGTATCCTGCCGCGGGGCGGCACCGATGCAGCCGCCATGCAGCGGTCGCGCGAGGGTGTGCGAGCTGTAACGCTTGCAGTGCCAACTCGTTACATTCACACCGTGACCGAGTGCATTCATGAGCGCGATCTGGGCAGTGCAATCGACCTTCTGGCGGCGTGGCTGGAATCGTAATACAACATTCCGCACATAAAGTGGGCGAGACCTGCCAACTGTTGCAATCCGGCTGGAATCGCCTGGGAATATCCGTTAGGTTGCCTCCAACGCGGAGTTTCATGCAGTGAAATACCTCTTTCTTGCCATCGCGGCTCTGCTGATTGGAGCTGCTTTCCTCACGGCTCGCATGGCCCCGGACGCGGGCAGCGAAGTGCCCATCATCTACTGGGTCACCGACGCCAACCCCGCGCGCCAGGAGCAGGTCAAGCTGTTTCACCAGTGGATGGTGGAACAGGGTCATTACATCGAGCATGTCCTGAACGACGAATCTGACGCTGCTGCGTTCTTCCGGCGCAACAGTTCGCGGTCCATTCGCCGGATCATCCGGGAGGTCAATCCCCATGCCAGCAATTTGTGCGATTGGGCGGATGACCGATCGGTTGAAGTCAGCTTTCCGGTGACCGTTCGCCTGCCGAAGGCCGAATTGAAGCTGGATATGGCCAATGCTGACCGGACAAAGAAGGTGGTGCAGGGCGTCAGTGGGGTGGCAGGCGATGTGATGGATCAGGACAGCGGATCGGACCTGAGATATTTCCGCGCCATCGGGTTGAACACCGACGTCACGGAAGCTGCTAAGGAACTCGGTTTCGATATGTCGGCGACCTTCCCGGCGATCGAGCCGGACCTCACCCTGCGCGATGTCGATGGGAACCTGCGGCAATACCAGTTCCCGTGTAATGTGAACGCTTCGCTGTTCTATGTGAATCGCGCCACCTTCGAACAGCACGGCCAGCCGCTGCCGCCCCGAACCTGGACCATCGAGGAGTTCGAACGCATCGGCTATGCGTTTGTCGAGGCGGCCAACAAGGACCTGGACAAGCAGTATGTCTTCTTCATCAATAACATTGATTTCGAGGTGCTGCGGCGCACTTATGGCGGCTCACTCTATAACGAGACGGGCACCGCGGCGGTTCTCGACGAAGCCACCCGCAAGGCGTACCGCACCTATTACAAGTGGAGCTACGAAGGCAAGTATCGCCTGATGCCCAACGCGGGTGATAAGGCCTCATTTGCAACCGAGAGCGGATATGGCGGGCCGGATGCACAGTTGTTCAGCCATGATGATCCGGCACGCGGTCAGTATGCGATGTTCTTCACCGGACGTTACCTGCTGATCATCTTCCGCCAGATCAACGAGGCCCGCGCCGCACAGGGTAAACCGCCTCTGGATCTGGATGTGGTCATGCCGCCGCATGATCGTTTCCTGAATACAGTTGTCCGGACGCGGGCTGCGGCGGTCTATTCGCTGGGAAAGCATCCTGAACTGGCGACGCTGTTTCTCGCCTTCCTCGCCAGTAAAGAATACAACGAGCAGATTGTGAAGGATGGGGATGCGCTTCCGCCCAACCCCATCTATACCAAGACCGAAGCCTACCTGCGTCCACCGGATTATCCGGAAGAGTGGCGTGTTCACGAGCCATTTGCCACCGCAGCGTTGGAGATTGCCGTGGGTGGCAGCTACAGCCATTTCATCCTTCAGCCGGTGGCGGATCGGATTGAGAACTCTTGGCGCGGCAAGTATCTGGCTGGGCTGATCGATCTGGATACCGCAGTACGTGAGGCGGAAGCTGCGCTGAATGCGGAGATTCAACGGCGGCTGGACGAAGATCGCGCCCGTGATGAGCCGGTGCTCGTCCCGCTATACGAGACACTCGTTGAGCGGCAGAAGATGATCGATGAGCGCAAGGCGCGGATTGCCGAACATCTGGCAGCCGGCCGCCCGATCCCCGAGGAAGACAAGATTCCGGTTGAATGGATCGAGAATGCATTCCATGTGGCGTACTACCGGCACCTTGGCTGGTTGGCCGAATCGGCTGATGCGCCCGACTCGTTGTCGGTAACGGATGCGACTGTGCAGTAAACATCAGTGAATCCACGCCAGGGATAGACCAATTATGACGCTCAATTCCTCGACGACCGTGACCGGTGATCAAGATTCAGCCTTCCGGGCTGAGCATCCGGAGTTTCCGGTGACGCGACCGGACTACACGCAGGATCCTTATCAGCCGAGCAAGGCAATGCGTCGGCGGCAGCGTATGAATCTGATGTACGGGCTGGGCTTTCTGGCACCGAACATTCTCGGGTTCCTGATGTTCACCGCCATCCCGCTGGTGATCGCCATGTACATGGCGTTTACCAACTGGGATCTGGCGTTGCACAACAACCCCGAATCGCCCGAGCCGCTGCGCTTCGTCGGATTCGCGCACTTCAAGCGCCTCTTCCAGATGAACGATTTCTGGCGGTTCCTGGGCAACACGCTGTTCTTCATGATGGGCATGCCGTTCGCCATCGCAGGTAGCCTGATGGCAGCGGTGCTGCTCAGTAAGGATCTCAAGGGTGGACACCATCGTGTCTGGATGACGCTGGTGGCTGGGGCCATCCTCGTGGCCAGCGTCCTGATGCTGATAGCGGCCGGAGCGGTCGGAACGGGCATGGCGATGCTTTTCGCCGGCCTGGCGGGTGGCGTGTTGATCAGCGGTACGCTCGGCGGGACGACGATCTATCGCACGCTGTTCTACGTGCCGCACTTCACGTCGGGCGTGGCGACGTATCTGCTGTGGAAGAAGTTGTTTGTTCCCGATACCGGGCCGATCGCCGCTGCGGTCCAGCCGGTGCTCAACCGGGTGGAATCGACCGTCAACAGTTCACCGTCCGGGCTGGTGCAGGCAGGGTTGTTCGTCTGCGTGGGATTGGCCCTGATGCTGTTCTGGGCGGGGCTGAAGCGTCTGCGGCGCTACTGGGAGGATGGTGATCTTGGGCATGCAGGGGTGGGTCTGAGTATCGGATTGCTGCTGATTCCGCTCGTGTGTGCTGTCAAGTGGTATGGTTTTTGGAACTACCATGAGGACACCGAAACCTGGTCCTTCAAGTGGATCACGCTGATCTTCGCAGCCGGTGGAGCGTTGCTACTGCTGGTCGAAGTCATCCGGGCGGCACTCGCGGACAAGCAGTTTGTCGTGAGTAATCAACCGTGGCTGGGGGTGGGGACGGGCCTGATGCTCGCCGCAGCGCTGATGGTTGGCATTTTTGTGATGGTGGGGCTGGGACCGGTGTTCTACAAACTGCCTTACTGGGCATCGACCGGTGAAGGGTTGCGCACTCCCAACTGGCTGAACAACGTTCACTGGGCCAAGCCGTCGCTGATGCTAATGAGCTTCTGGGGTGCCATTGGCAGCAACAACATGCTGCTTTACCTCGCTGCTTTAACCAACGTGCCGCAGGAGCTGTATGAAGCTGCCGACATCGATGGCGCTACCCGCTTCCAGCGTTTCTGGAGCGTGACCTGGCCGCAATTGGCGCCGACGACCTTCTTCATCGTCGTCATGGGCGTGATTGGCGGGTTGCAGGGTGGATTTGAGATGGCGCGCGTCATGACCAACGGTGGTCCGGCGGGCTCCACAACCACGCTGGCGTACTTCATCTATCAGGAAGGTTTTGAGACTGGGCGCCTGGGCTTCAGCTCGGCTGTGGCGTGGACGCTGTTCTTGATGGTCTTCATCGTGACGCTGTTCAACTGGAAGTTCGGTAACAAGTACGTGAACGA